>JBDNGO010000067.1:0-15639 GCA_041689245.1 Flavobacteriaceae bacterium
AGCAAAACAAGGTAGAGATAGAAATTTTCAAGCTATTTTACCATTACGTGGAAAAATATTGAACGTAGAAAAAGCAATGCAACATAAAGTTTTTGAAAACGAAGAAATCAAGAACATGTATACTGCATTAGGAGTTTCTATTGGTACAGAAGAAGATCCAAGAGCATTAAACTTAACTAAAGTTCGTTATCACAAAGTAGTTATTATGTGTGATGCCGATGTAGATGGTAGTCATATTGCTACATTAATTTTAACTTTTTTCTTTAGATACATGAGAGAAATGGTAGAGCAAGGTTATATTTATATTGCTACTCCACCCTTATACCTAGTGAAAAAAGGGCAAAAGAAAGAATATGCTTGGGATGATAATCAACGAGATTTAATTGCTCAACAAATGGGCGGTTCCGTTACAATTCAACGTTATAAGGGTCTTGGAGAAATGAACGCAATACAATTATGGGACACAACAATGAACCCTGAATTTAGAACACTTAGAAAAGTGGTTATTGACAACGCTACAGAAGCAGATAGAGTTTTTTCTATGTTAATGGGTGATGAAGTTCCTCCTCGTAGAGCTTTTATTGAAAAAAATGCAAAATATGCGAATATAGATGTATAAATACCTATCGCATTTGCCATATTTTCATCAAAAAAACACACCAAAAAAGGTGTGTTTTTTGTTTTCTTCTTATATTAGCTCTCTAACTAAACAAATAATTTTAACTAAAGTTTTATAGTATGAAAAAGTACATTTTAATTTTAATAAGTGTTTTTGCTCTTAGTAATACTGCAAAAGCTCAAGATGATTTTCAAAATATTTTACTTACAGACGCTGCTGATGCTAACAAACTACTGCAAGCATATTTTACACCTGCTATGGAAGGTTTAATTTATGGAATGAATAATGGTTGGTACCATACTGCTAAAGTTCACAAAGTATTAGGATTTGATTTAACCATTGGTTTAAGTGCTGCAATTGTTCCTAGCGAAAAAGAGCTTTTTAACATTGCTGCTCTTGGATTATCAAGCACTATTAGCTCTACTTCACCAACTGCTTCAACTTTCGCTGGACCTAATAGCACTACAACATTTACCGTAACTAAAAATATAAGTGGTCAAAATGTAACAGCAAGTTTTAATACACCTGGCGGCGTAACTAATGATTTGCCTTTAAATGCAGTTCCTGCTCCTGTTGCACAGTTAAATATTGGCTTACCTTTTAAAATGGAAGCTATGGTACGTTTTTTTCCTGAAACAGATTTAGGAAAAGACGGAGGAAAAGCTAAAATGTTAGGTTTAGGTTTAAAGAAAGAAATTACAAGTTGGTTTGGTCCTTTAGATAAATTACCATTACATGTATCTCTTTTAGCTGCTTATACATCTATGGATGTTAGTTATGGATTCCCTAATAGCACAAGCGGGTTAATTGTAAACAATGGTGCTGCTGAATTTAATTTGAAAGCTTATACTGTTCAAGCAATTGGATCTTTGAATTTTCCTTTTATAAATATTTATGGTGGAGTTGGATATAGCAGTGGTGAGTCTACTTTTAAGATGACTGGTACTTATACTGCTGAATATGACACTGGTTTACCCGCTCCAAACAACAAAGTAACTCAATCAGTTACAGCACCTAATATGAATTTTAATGCTAGTGGAATGAAAACAACCATTGGAGTTAGATTTAGTTTATTGTTCTTAAAAATATTTGCAGATTACACATTACAAGAATACAATACAGTTAGTGCTGGTATAGCACTAAGTATTAGATAATTTATCTAGATAAAACAACATTAAAAAAGGCTGTGAATTTCGCAGCCTTTTTGATTTAGTCAAGGGTAATTTTCATTTATTTGTAGTACTTTTGTATCACAAAATTATTCAACACAAAATAAAAATAAAATGAAAGTAACAGTTGTAGGCGCAGGTGCTGTAGGAGCAAGTTGTGCAGAGTACATTGCCATTAAAAATTTCGCTTCAGAAGTTGTAATCTTAGATATTAAAGAAGGTTTTGCAGAAGGTAAAGCTATGGATTTAATGCAAACAGCTTCATTAAACGGGTTTGATACTAAAATTACTGGCTCTACTAGTGATTATTCTAAAACAGCAAATTCTAATATTTGTGTAATTACTTCTGGAATTCCTAGAAAACCTGGAATGACTCGTGAAGAATTAATCGGTATTAATGCAGGAATTGTAAAAACAGTTTCTTCAAGCTTAATAAAGCATTCTCCAAATACTATTATCATAGTTGTGTCTAATCCTATGGATACAATGACATATTTAGTTCATAAAACAACTGGAATTCCTAAAAATAGAATTATTGGAATGGGTGGAGCGTTAGATTCTGCACGTTTTAAATACAGATTAGCTGAAGCTTTAGATGCTCCAATTTCTGATGTTGACGGAATGGTAATTGGTGGACATTCTGATACAGGAATGGTGCCTTTAACGCGTTTAGCAACTAGAAATTCTGTTCCTGTTTCTGAATTTATTTCTAAAGAAAGATTAGAACAAGTTTTACATGACACCAAAGTTGGTGGTGCTACATTAACAGGCTTATTAGGTACTTCTGCTTGGTATGCTCCAGGTGCAGCTGTTTCTGCAATGGTACAAGCAATTGCATGTGATACTAAAAAAATATTCCCTTGTTCTACGTTGTTAGAAGGCGAATATCGGTTAAACGATTTATGTATTGGAGTTCCTGTTATTTTAGGTAAAAACGGAATTGAAAAAATCGTTGAAATTCATTTAAATGATGCTGAAAAAGCACACATGCAAAAATCTGCTGAAGGCGTTAAAGCTACAAACGGATTGTTAGAATTGTAAAATTTAGCTTCTAGCCTTTAGCTATTTGCTTTTAGTAAAAAAACCAGCCAAAAGGCTGGGTTTTTTTTCTCTATTTTATTATTTCTCTTTTCTAAAACTTAAGACAATCCGGAAATTACTCCATTATTATCAATAGTCATTCCTTCTGAAGCTGGTTTCTCTGGTAAACCTGGCATACGCATCATTTTTCCTAAAATAGGAATGATAAATTGTGCTCCTGCTGCAATTTCAATTTCTCTAACTGTTACAGAAAACCCTGTTGGTCTACCAATTAATTTTTCATCATCAGAAAAAGATTTTTGTGTTTTTGCCATACAAATAGCAAAATCATTAAATCCTAAACGGTCAATTCTACGTAAATTTAATTCTGCTACTTTATCATAAATAACAGCATCCGCTCCATAAATTTCTTTAGCAATGATTGCTATTTTTTCTTTTACTGGACTTTTCCAATCGTATAATGGCTTAAACTGCGTTGCTTTATTTTCTACAACATCTACAACTGCTGTTGCTAATTCTTTGGTTCCATTCCCTCCTTTTGCCCAACCTTCAGACAATACAGCATTAACTCCTAATGCAGCACAAGTCTCTTTTATAAATTGCACTTCTTCATCAGAATCTGAAATAAATGAATTGATTGCCACAACGGGCTCAATATTAAACTTACGGATGTTTTCGATGTGTTTTTCTAAGTTTTTAAATCCTTCTGTAACCCTTTCTAGACTAGGTGTATTGTATTCTTCTGGCTTAGCTCCTCCATGATGACGCAATGCTCTAACTGTTGCTACTAGAACAACACATTTTGGATTTAATCCTGCAAAAGCTGATTTGATGTTTAAGAATTTTTCAGCACCTAAATCTGCTCCAAAACCTGCTTCTGTTACTACGTAATTAGAGAGACTCAATCCCATTTTTGTTGCCAATATTGTATTTGTTCCTTGTGCTATATTTGCAAATGGACCACCATGAATAATTGCAGGATTTTCTTCTAAGGTTTGTACTAAGTTTGGTTTTATGGCATCTTTCAATAAAATTGCCATTGCGTTTTCTGCTTTTAAATCGCGCGAAAAAACAGGTTTTTTATCAAATGTAAATCCGATAAAAATATCCCCTAGACGTTTCTTTAAATTTTCGAAATTTGTAGCCATACAGAGTATTGCCATCACTTCTGAAGCAGGTGTAATATTAAATCCGTCTTGTCTTGGAATTCCGTTTGCTGTTCCACCTAATCCAATCGTAATATCTCGCAAAGCTCTATCATTCATATCAATTACACGTTTCCATAAAATTGTACGAGGATCAATATTTAAGTTATTTACAGAACTTTGTAAATTATTATCAATTAAAGCTGATAATAAATTATTCGCTTTTTCAATGGCGTTAAAATCTCCAGTAAAATGTAAATTAATATCTTCCATTGGCACAACTTGTGAATGTCCTCCACCAGCAGCTCCTCCTTTTATTCCAAAAACTGGACCTAAAGATGGTTCTCTTAAAACTACAGTTGCTTGTTTTCCTATTTTATTTAAACCTTCCGTTAAACCTATAGAGACCGTTGTTTTTCCTTCACCGGCAGGAGTTGGAGTTAAAGCAGTAACAAGAACTAGATTGTTTTGTTTTATTTTTTCTTCATCTATTAAACTTAAAGGTAATTTGGCTTTGTACTTACCATACATCTCCATAATATCTTCATCAATATTTAATTTTGCTGCAATTTCTTTAATATGCACTAAGGTTTTAGCTTGTGCTATTTCAATATCAGATTGATAAGCCATTAGAAATAATTTTTATTTTTATTGATTAATTCTCTTATTTTGGGGAGTAAATATATAAAAAATTAAGGTTTAATTTTTTTCATTTTTTTTTAAGCTTTGAAAAACAAGAATCATATGCTACAAATATGAGAAAACAATTGGTTACTCTTATTTGAAATACTATATTTGCACGTTTTTACAAAGAAAGAAGTCGATTAAAATTTTATAGAAGATGCAAAACAAAGGACTTATCAGATTATTCGCTATCCTTTTTGGATTAGTAAGTTTATATCAATTATCATTTACCTATTTCGCAGGGAATGTAGAAGATGCCGCGAAAGCTTATTCGAAAGAAAAAGTGACCAACAATGATGGTAAAGCATTAGCTGATTTTGAGAAAAAATATTTAGACAGTGTCGGAAATATCAAAATAATAAACTTAGGCGTTGCTGAGTATAGTTATAATGATATTAAAGACAAAGAGATGAATCTTGGTCTTGATTTAAAAGGTGGAATTAATGCAATCTTACAAGTTTCTGTAAAAGATATCTTAATTGGGTTATCTAACGAATCTAAAAATACCGCTTTTAATGAAGCTTTAACTGCTGCAGACGCTGCACAAAAAAGTAGTACGGATACCTACTTAGATTTATTCTTTTCGGAGTTTGAAAAATTAAGTAACGGAACTGTTAAGTTAAGCGATCCTTCAATTTTTGGGACAAAAGCTTTGGCTGATAAAGGAATTAACTTTAACAAAACAAACGCTGAGGTTAAGCCAATTATCCAAGGAGAAATAGACAATTCTATTGATACTGCTTTTGAAGTATTACGTAGTAGAATTGATAAATTTGGTGTAACGCAACCAAGCATTCAACGTGTTGGAAACTCCGGGAGAATTCAAATTGAATTACCAGGCGCAAAAGATATTGACCGTGTAAAGAAATTATTAGAAAGTACTGCCAAATTACAATTTTGGGAAGTATTTACAAATACCGAAGTACAAAACTTCTTCTTTACCGCAAACACAAAGGTTACTGAACTGTTAAAAGATGAAAACCCTACAGCAAACGATTCAATTAAAAAAGATGATATCGACAACTTATTAGGGAAAAAAGATTCTACTACAGTAAACAATCAAAAAACATTATTTACCTATTTATTTCCTAATGTTGCTCAAAATCAACAACAAGTAAGTTCTTTAGTTGCACAAGCTAAAGTTTCTGATACTGCAATGGTAAATAAATTATTAAACAGAAAAGAAGTAAGAGCTTTATTACCTAATAACCTTAGATATGTAAAATTCTTATGGGATTATAAAGCGCAACCAAATGCAGATAAAACTGCAGAAATTATTAGTTTATACGCAATCAAATCGAACAGAAAAGATGTTGCTACAATTGAAGGTGACGTAATTGTAGATGCTTCTCAGGTTTTTGACCAATTAGGAAACAAACCAGAAGTAAGCATGACAATGAATAGTACTGGTTCTAAGCAATGGGAAAAAATGACTACAGATAATGCTGGGAAATTTGTTGCGGTTGTGTTAGATGATTATGTTTATACAGCGCCTTCTGTTAACCAACCTATTACTGGTGGTAGAACTTCTATTTCTGGTGGATTAATGACCATTACAGAAGCACAAGATATTGCTACTGTTTTAAAAGCGGGTAAATTACCTGCTGCTGCAAGAATTATTCAAGCAGAAGTTGTAGGACCCTCTTTAGGACAAGAATCAATTGACAGTAGTATTAGTTCATTTGGATTGGCTATTGCATTGGTGTTACTTTGGATGCTGTTTTACTACGGTAAAGCTGGCGGATATGCTAACATTGCTTTGGCTGTTAATATTTTATTTATTTTCGGAATTTTAGCATCATTTAGTGCCGTATTAACGTTGCCAGGGATTGCAGGTATTATCTTAACAATTGGTATGTCTGTAGATGCAAACGTTATTATTTTCGAAAGAATTAAAGAAGGATTAAGTGGCGGAAAAGGATTAAAACTAGCTGTTGAAGATGGATTTAGTGTAAAAGGAGCTTTATCAGCAATTATAGATGCAAATATTACAACTTTATTAACAGGTATTATCTTATATGTTTTTGGGACAGGCCCAATTAAAGGTTTTGCATTAACCTTAATGATTGGTATTGCAACATCACTATTTACTGCTGTATTTATTACACGTATGTTAATTGATGGTGCTGTAAAGAAAAATAGCAACATTACTTTTAATACCCCAATTTCTAAAAACTGGTTCCAAAATATCAATATTGTTTTCTTAAGAAAACGTAAAATTGCTTACGTAATTTCTGGAGCTATTATTTTAGGAGGAATTGTTTCAATGACTACTCTTGGGTTAAAACAAGGTGTTGACTTTAAAGGTGGTCGTTCTTATGTTGTTCGTTTTGATCAACCTATGAATTCGACTCAAGTTGCTGAAGATTTAAAAGCAGTATTTGTTAGCGCACCAGAAGTAAAAACCTATGGTTCTTCTAATCAATTAAAAATAACAACTGCTTACAAAATAGATGACGAAGGTTTAACTGTTGATGAAGAAGTACAAACAGCTTTATTCAACGGATTAAAATCTTATTTAGGCTCAACTACTTACGAAAGCTTTAAACCAGGTTATGAAAAAGCAGAAGCTGATAGTGGAATTATGAGTTATATGAAAGTTGACCCAACGATTGCAGATGATATAAAAGCAGATGCTCTTTGGGCTGTATTTGGTTCTCTTCTAGTAGTATTCTTATATATTTTATTGCGTTTTAGAAAAGTATCTTTTAGTATTGGTGCTGTAGTTGCCGTTTTTCATGATGTATTAATCGTTTTAGGTGTATTCTCTATATTATATAAATTTATGCCTTTTGATATGGAAATGGATCAATCGTTTATTGCCGCAATATTAACCGTTGTTGGATATTCTCTAAATGATACCGTAATTATATTTGATAGAATTAGAGAGTTTACAGAAATTCATACAAAATGGAAATACCCTGAAATAGTTGACAAAGCATTAAGCTCTACTTTAGGTAGAACAATAAATACTTCTTTAACAACATTATTAGTAATGTTAATAATCTTCTTATTTGGTGGAGATTCTATTAAAGGATTTATGTTTGCATTAATTATTGGTGTTGTAGTTGGAACATACTCTTCATTATTTATTGCAACTCCAGTAATGTTTGATACTTCTAAAAAAGAAGAAAAAGAATAATCTGAAAAGACTAAAATAGAAAAACCGTTTTGAACTAAATTCAAAACGGTTTTTTCATTCAATAACAAGAGCGTATCTTTGCAAAATGAACACAGTTAAACTGCACGATTTAAGTTTTAAATCTTTTATTGAAGAAGATGAAATTAATAACATCGTACAATCTTTAGCTACAAAAGTTGCCAAAGATTGCGAAGGAGAAATTCCGTTATTCATCGGTATTTTAAACGGTTCTTTTATGTTTGTTTCAGATTTTGTAAAAGCTTATAAAGGGAATTGCGAAATTTCATTTGTTAAATTAGCATCGTATCAAGGTACATCATCAACAAAAAAAGTAAAACAATTAGTTGGTCTTAACGAAAACTTAGAAGGTAGAACTGTAGTTATTTTAGAGGACATTATTGATACAGGAAACACACTTCAAGAAATATATAACATCTTTAAAGACAAAAAAGTAAAGCAGTTAAAAATTGCTACTTTATTCTTTAAACCAGATGTATTTAAAAAAGCATTACCAATAGATTATATTGGCAAAAGCATTCCAGATAAATTTATTGTAGGTTATGGCTTAGATTATAATGGATTGGGTAGAAATTTGACAAAAATCTATCAACTAACAACAACACAGCAATAAAAATCATGAAAAACATTGTATTATTTGGTCCTCCAGGAGCAGGAAAAGGTACACAAGCAACGCTTTTAAAAGAAAAATACCAACTAATTCACATTTCTACAGGAGATGTTTTTAGATACAATATTAAAAATAAAACCAAATTGGGTTTATTAGCAAAAAAATATATGGATGAAGGAGATTTAGTTCCTGATGAAGTAACTATGGAAATGCTAAAAGCAGAAGTAAATAAGAATGCTGATGCAAACGGATTTATTTTTGATGGTTTTCCTAGAACAGATTCTCAAGCAAAAGCCTTAGATATTTTTTTAGCTGAAAAAGGAGAACAAATAAACGGAATGGTTGCTTTAGAAGTTTCTGAAGATTTATTAGTTGCTCGTTTATTAGAAAGAGGAAAAACTAGTGGAAGAACAGACGATACTGATGAAGGAAAAATTAGAAATCGTTTTAATGAATACAATACAAAAACTGCAATTTTAAAAGAGTATTACCTAGCACAAGGAAATTATTTTGGTGTAGATGGTGTTGGTAATATAAACGATATTACAAATCGTTTGGCTGAAGTTTTTGATAAACTCTAGAGTTTGTCATTCCTGCGAAAGCAGAAATCTAATTCTTTAAATAATTTATAATGACTGAGGGAAATTTTGTTGACTACATAAAAGTATATGCAACTTCTGGTAAAGGCGGTGGGGGATCCATGCACTTACACAGAGAAAAATTTATTACTAAAGGTGGTCCTGATGGTGGTGATGGTGGTCGTGGTGGGCATATTATTCTTAAGGGGAATAAAAACATGTGGACGCTATTTCATTTAAAGTTTAAAAAATACTTTAGAGCTGAGCCTGGTGGTTCTGGAAGTAAAAGTAGAAGTACTGGCCATGATGGTAGTGATGTATATGTTGATGTGCCTTTAGGAACTATTATTAGAGATGCCGATACCAATGATATCCTTTTTGAAGTCACTGAAGATCTGCAAGAAATTGTATTATTAAGAGGTGGAAAAGGTGGATTAGGAAACTGGAACTTTAGAACATCTACAAATCAAACTCCTAGATATTCACAACCTGGAATGGACGGACTTGAAGGTTGGTATTTATTAGAGTTAAAATTATTGGCTGATGTTGGTTTAGTGGGATTTCCTAATGCAGGAAAATCTACTTTATTATCAGTAATTACTTCTGCAAAACCAAAAATTGCAGATTATGCGTTTACAACGTTAAAACCAAATTTAGGAATTGTAGAATACCGAGATTTTAAAAGTTTTGTAATTGCAGATATTCCAGGAATTATTGAAGGCGCAGCTGAAGGAAAAGGATTAGGACATCGTTTTTTACGTCATATAGAACGTAATTCTACGCTGTTATTTTTAATTCCTGCGGATAGTGAAGACATCAATAAAGAATATAAAATTTTATTGAATGAGCTTAAAACGCACAATCCAGAATTGATGGATAAAAATCGTTTGCTTGCCATTTCTAAAGATGACATGTTAGATGATGAATTAAGAGCAGAAATTACAAAAGAATTACCTGATGGAGTTCCGCATATATTTTTCTCTTCTTTAGCACATACAGGATTGGTAGAATTAAAAGATCAACTTTGGGAAATGTTGAATTAACTATTAAATAATTGTCTTTCTTAAATTAGGCATAATTTAGGAAGCTCATTTATGAAGATTTCTCGTCGCTCATACTTCGCTCTGTCGAAATTGACAAAAACTACAGCTATTTTAATTCAGCTTTTAATTTCTTTGTCAATCCTTTTACGACCAAATCATAGGAATGCGTAATTAATTCGAAAGCAAAAGTATCAGAAACATCATCGTTTAGCGTAACAGTATTCCAATGTTTTTTATTCATGTGCCAACCAGTATGTATACTTTCATATTCTCCACATAATGCTGAAGCCCAATCTGGATCGCATTTTAAATTCACCTTCGTTTCTCCTTTTTCCCATTACTTTAAAAACCAAGGGAACATCATCAAACGGAAAATGTTCTGTAACTCCTTTTTTAGCAATACAATATTCTCTGAGTTGTTCTATGTCCATTTCTTTTTATCTTTAAGAACTTCCGACTGCGCTT
The DNA here is from genome assembly GCA_041689245.1 of Flavobacteriaceae bacterium. Taxonomy (GTDB): domain Bacteria; phylum Bacteroidota; class Bacteroidia; order Flavobacteriales; family Flavobacteriaceae; genus Polaribacter. The sequence goes on from JBDNGO010000067.1 coordinate 10,515, forward strand.
AAGGTGACATTACATATTATAATAAACGTTCCATTACAATATTAGAATTTTTCAATTCTGTAAATCCAAACTGTTTATACAAATCATGAGCATCAGAAGTTTTTAGCAACCAAGTTTTACATTCTTTCAATTCTTCTGCGTTGATAATTGCATCCATTAATTGTTTTGAATAGCCTTTTCCTCTGTATTCTGGCAAAACAAAAAGATCCATTAAATACGCAAAAACAGCATAATCTGTTGCTACTCTACCAAAGCCAATTAGTTTGTCTTCTTTATAAACACCAAAACACAGAGAATTATCTATGGTCGTTTGTACTAGCTTTTTTGTTCTTCCTTTTGCCCAATAAGAATTGGTGATAAATTGATGAATTACATCTATTTGAAGTTTAGTTTTATCTGTAGAAATGGTAATCATGTGCTTTAAATTGTAATGTAAATATAAACTAGTTTTTGATTTCTAATTTAACTTGTTTCTAAACTCATTTTTAGATAACTTCGCCAACGTTTGATATAACAAATTAAAACTCACCATATCATTTTAAAGTTAGCGAACCTTAAAAATATCACTCTAAAATTTGATACAAAATTGGCTTACTTGGACTTGCATCATTTTCAAAAGGCGCAATCATTAAGTTTAAAAAATACGTTCCGTCTAAAACAGCATTTGGCACAAAAATAAATTCGGTAATCGTTGCGTCTAAACGTAGTTTTCCTGCTGTATTCCAAAAAGCATTGTGAGATAGTAATTGTCCTTCATCGCTTTCTTTATCAACAGAAGGCAAATCAATTAACAAATGTTTAATGCCTTTTTCTTTTAAATAAATTGCCGCTTCTTCTAACAAATATGGTGGATTTGTATGTGAATATTGTGCAGATTTTTTATCAGCTAAATTTGGTAAAGTTCTAATCACAATGGCATCGCGTTTTTTATTTCCTAAAGCAAATTGCAATTGTTTTTTGGTAATTACAAAATCGTCTTCTAAATGCGTTGGTGCAATCGTAACAACCTCAGCTAAAAAGAAAAATTGTTGTAGATTTTTATTAATAGAATGTACTTTTTCGGTAATATGTCCGGCACATTCTGTGTGTGTAATATGAGAATGCGGATTGAATTCTATATTGTTAAAATTAATTGACGCGCCTTCTGCTACACTCGCAATCCAATCATTTTCTTTTACAGGGTAAATCTTTGGCGGATCAATATACCAAGCATTTACATTTTGCTTTGTAATATCTATTGCAATAGAAATATCTATCGGATTTGTGAAATCTATTTGGTAATTCTTTGAGTTGTATTTTATTGTTGCTAGCATTTATACTGAACTTGTTTACGCTGAATTTATTTCAGTGTTTCAGTATCTCTTCGTTGAAATACTTTATACTGAACTTGTTTACGCTGAATTTATTTCAGTGTTTCAGTATCTCTTCGTTGAAATACTTTATACTGAACTTGTTTCAGTATCTCTTCGTTGAAATACTTTATACTTAATTTATTTCAGTATCTCTTCGTTGAAATACTTTATACTTAATTTATTTCAGCATCTCTTCGTTGAAATACTTTATACTTAATTTATTTCAGCATCTCTTCGTTGAAATACTTTATACTTAATTTATTTCAGCATCTCATTATTGAGACACTATAATTCCAAATATACCTTTTTAAATTGAGGATTTTTAGTTTTTATTAAATTCCATTTCCATTCTTTATGCCAATTTTTTAATTTCTTTTCTCTTATAAAAGCATCGTGAAAATTAGAATACTTTTCAAAGTATAACAACTCGTTTACATTATACTTTCTTGTAATTTCAGTTGCTTTTCCTAAAATATGGAGTTCAACTCTTGCTTTAAGATTCCTTGTTGCTCCAATATATAAAACAGTTCTGTTTTTATTTGACAGAATATACATATAACCTTCAATCATAGCGTTTTTTGAAGTTAAAGCTTAAATATAATAAAATTAAGAAGAGTTTTAAAGCTAGTTTAATAGTATTTAGATAACTGATAGGCAGATCCTGAAATAAATTCAGGATAAACTAATTTAGGATAAATAACTCCGAAGCCAAACCATCAGCCAAAAATTTGCCATTGGAAGTAGTTTTAAGAACATTATTGTCATTACGAGGAGGAATCGACGAAGTAATCTCTTCATTAAAAAAAGATTGCTTCGTTTCACTCGCAATGACGAGTAATCCTTGTGTAATATATTTTTCTGCGGATGCTAATAATTGATTTTTAAAACCAATTCCGAATTCGGTTTCAATTCGAGGTAAAGAAACGCCCCAAATAGTTCGTAAACCTGTCATGATATATTCGTTAAACTGATCATTTTTCGATAATTCTTCAACTTCGTTTGGCAGCTTATTTTCTAAGATAGATTTAATGTATTTTGTATTGTTGGCAACATTCCAGCTTCTATGCGTTTTACTAAACGAATGTGCTGAAGGTCCAATTCCTATATATTTTTTCCCTTTCCAATAACCTGTATTGTGTTTCGAAAAATAAGTTGGTTTCCCAAAATTGGAAATCTCATAATGTACAAATCCTTGTTGTTGAGTTTCTTCTACCAAAACGTCAAAATGTTGTCTTGCCAATTCTTCATTTAACGGCGGATATTTCCCGCTTTTAATAAAAGAATCCAACGCTGTATTTGGTTCAACAGTTAGTGCATAACTAGAAATATGATTGATTCCAAAATCAAAAACAGTTTGTAAATTCTGTTTCCATTTTTTGATTGACATATTCGGAATTCCATAAATTAAATCGACCGTAATATTATCAAAATGTTGAGTTGCCATCGACAAAGAAGCTTTTGCTTCTTCTGCATTATGAGCGCGATTCATGAGTTTTAAATCATCTTCAAAAAAAGATTGAATTCCGATGCTTAATCGATTAATTGGGCTTTTTGCTAATTCTAAAATGGTAGCTTCAGGTAAATCATCTGGATTTGCCTCCAGTGTAATTTCTGGATTCTCAATTACTTGATAATTTTCATGAACTGCATCAAGTAATAATTTAATTTCTTCTATCGACAATAAACTTGGTGTTCCACCACCAAAATAAATAGTTTCAACCAATTCATCTTCAAGTTCACTTTTAAGAATTTCGAGTTCTTTTATCAAACAAGAAATCAACTCCTCTTTCTTTTTTAACGAAGTCGAGAAATGAAAATCGCAATAAAAACATGCTTGTTTACAAAATGGTATGTGAAGATAAATTCCGGCCATAGTTCAATTATCAGTTATCAGTGGACAAATATCAAGGAACATTTATCAATTATCAGAGTAAATTGTTATTGCTCATTGAACCTTATTTATTCTAGTGGTTTTTAAAATTGAAAATAATATTTTAGCTATTTCATCTGCTAATGCAAATAATTTATTAAACTCATCAACACATATTTCTCCACTATCTTTTAATAAAGAAAGCCAATATTTAGTTTCTAAACATTCTTTATAAGAAATTGATATTTTAGCTGAAAAATCTGCTTTAGAAATTGCTCCATTAGCTTCTTTGCTCCAACTGAAGTTCCACTTCTTAAAATTTGCTTTGACAGGATATATTCTTTATTCTCATTAACTAATTTTTTACTCAACTTTATTATTAATAAAGCAAAATCATATGATTTATTCTGTAAAGGATTATTCTTTAATTTCATAGCATTGAAAATTAAAATTTATTATTCACTTTTTATTGTTCATTGAAAAAATTAAAGTTTAATTTTTTTAGGATTCTGTTTTACAAAAGCACTCCAACTCGAATAACTCTTCCCTCTAACAACTTTTCCTGTATTGTAAAAATGACAAACTGCAGCAGCTAATCCGTCTGTTGCATCTAAATTTTTAGGTAAGGTTTTTAAATCTAATAAAGATTTTAGCATTAAAGCAACTTGCTCTTTACTTGCATTTCCGTTTCCGGTAATTGCCATTTTTATTTTCTTTGGCAAATATTCTGTAATCGGAATTTCTCTAGATAAACCTGCTGCCATTGCAACTCCTTGTGCTCTTCCAAGCTTTAACATCGACTGTACATTTTTACCAAAAAAAGGTGCTTCAATAGCAATTTCATCTGGATTGTAGGTGTCAATTAATTCGATTGTTCTTTCAAAAATTAATTTCAATTTTAGATAATGATCGGTGTATTTGGTTAAAATTAATTCATTCATTTGAACAAATTCCATTTTTTTCCCAACAATCTTAATCACGCCAAAACCCATAATTGTGGTTCCTGGGTCAATTCCTAATATGATTTTTTCTGTACTCAATTTTTATCGTTCTTTGTAAGAATGCATAAAACAACTTCTTACAAATCTAAGCAATTCTTTGCGCTAGTCGTAAAACTTTTTATTGTTATTGGCTGTGGATATTTTCTTATTAGAAAAAATTTTACACTTTGATAAACAAAAAGCTCACTATTTAAAGTCTAGAAATGCTATTGTACAAACATTTCCAGTAAATTCTTTTTCTGAATTGATACAACAGCGAGTTCATTGGGTATCAAAAACAGCAAATTATACCTTAGTTGTTGGAAAAATCACTGGAGTTATTGTTTTGGCCGGAAATACAATTATAGCAATTGCTCCTTTATTGGTTATCTTAGAAAGAATGGAGTTTAAAACGTTTGTTTCTTTCTTTTTGCTAAAATTATTTTTTGATTATTTATTACTGAAAAGAATGGCTACTTTCGAAAATAAAAAAATTGCTTTTATAACCTATTTAAAAAGTAGTAGTGTATATCCGTACTTTACTTTATTGATTTTTTTTTAAATCGTTATGTAGCAAGTATCAATGGAAAGAACGAACTTTTAAAAAGTAATTTATGGTAAAACTTTAGAAAGAATCGATTCTGCATTCATCCATATATACACCAAGAGTATTAACAGAATAATAAATATAATTCCTCTTTTAGGGTTTGATTTTTTTTGTCCTCTAAATCTTCTAAATTTGATTCTCTTTTCTTCCATAATACTTTAACTACTATTTTCTAAAAACATTTAGCTACGCTGAATGCTTCCCTTTGTAAAACATTTAGCTACGCTGAATGCTTCCCTTTGTAAAACATTTAGCTACGCTGAATGCTTCCCTTTGTAAAACATTTAGCTACGCTGAATGCTTCCCTTTGTAAAAC
>JBDNGO010000068.1:0-24067 GCA_041689245.1 Flavobacteriaceae bacterium
AAATGTAATGTTTCCGTTAAAAATGTTTACCAAAAAAACAGATAAAGAAATGTTAGAACGAGCAAATTTTGTCTTAAAAAGAGTCGATTTGGTTGGTTCAAATAAAAAGTTTGTTACAGAACTTTCTGGAGGAATGCAAAAAAGAGTTGCCATTGCAAGAGCAATTGTAATGAACCCTAAATACTTATTTTGTGATGAACCAAATTCTGGTTTAGATCCGCAAACAGCAATTATTATTGATAATTTAATTAAAGAAATTACAGAAGAATACCAAATTACAACAGTAATTAATACACATGATATGAATTCTGTAATGGAAATTGGCGAAAAAATTATATTTCTAAAAGACGGAAAAAAGGCATGGGAAGGAAGTAATAAAGAGATATTTAAAACTGACAATGAAGCTGTTGTAAACTTTGTGTATAGTTCCAATTTATTTAAGAAAGTACGAGAGGCATATTTAAACGAAACAAATTAAAAAAAACATTTGTTTATTTAGATATTGCTACTATATTTGCACCCGCTAAGACAAAAGAAAATTGACCTGGTAGCTCAGTTGGCAGAGCATCTCCCTTTTAAGGAGAGGGTCCTGGGTTCGAGCCCCAGCCCGGTCACAAAAAGCTTCTCATTTCGAGAAGCTTTTTATTTGGAATTTTGGTGAGATACTCAAGCGGCCAACGAGGGCGGACTGTAAATCCGCTGACTACGTCTTCGCAGGTTCGAATCCTGCTCTCACCACAATTTTAAAAAGCAGTTTACAAAATGTAAACTGCTTTTTTATGTCAAAAATTAAATGTATTTTTGTTTAATAAAAAAATAATATAATTAAACAAAATGAAAAAAATATTCATATTTACCTTCTTGTTTTTAAGCTCATTTCAACTGTTTTCTCAAGGAACTATTCAAGGAAAAGTTATTGAAGGTAAAACAAGAGAAGCATTACCCTTTGTTTCAATTATTATTTTAAATACACAAAAAGGAGCAATAACAGATGATAATGGTGTTTTTTCTATTTCAAACACAGCATTAGGGTATTTTAATTTACAAGCCTCTTTTGTTGGATATGAAACAGTTATAACTGAAGATTATTTAGTTACTAATGATAAAATTCCATTTGTTACTATAGAACTTTTTGAAGCAACATCAAATTTAGATGAGGTTGTTATTAAAAGCAAATTATTTAAAAAATCTATTGTTAGTCCATTATCTTTGCAAACTCTAAGTGTTGTAGAGATAGAAAAAAATCCAGGAGGAAATAGAGATATTTTAAAAGTAATACAGTCTTTGCCCGGTGTAGCTTCAAATCCTGGTTTTAGAAATGATATTATTGTTAGAGGTGGAGCAACTTCAGAAAATAAATTTTATGTAGATGGAATTGAAGTTCCAGTAATTAATCATTTTCAAACTCAAGGAGCTTCTGGTGGGCCAGTTGGAATTATAAATGCAGATTTAATTCGAAAAGTAGATTTTTATTCAAGTGCTTTTCCTGCAAATAGAGGAAATGCATTGAGTTCTGTGATAGAATTTACTCAAAAAAACGGAAATCCAACTTCGTTAAATACAAGAGCAACTATAGGAACTTCGGATGCTGGAATTACTTTGGATGGACCATTAGGAAAAAACACAACTTTTATTGCATCCATAAGACAATCGTATCTGCAATTTTTATTTAAGTTGATAAAATTACCTTTTTTACCAACCTATAATGATTTTCAAATAAATGTAAAAACTGAACTAGAAAATAATGATGAAATATCAATTATTGCCTTAGGCGCAATAGATAATTTCAGATTAAATGAAGGAGTAAATGATGGCGTTATAAATGAAGAAACGATCAAAAGGAATAGATATATTATAAGTAATATACCTGTGCAAGAACAATGGAATTATACGACTGGAGCTAGATATAAACATTTTGGTAAAAACTCTAATCAACAATATGTTGTAAGTAGAAGTGTGTGGAATAATAATTCTACCAAGTATTTTAATAATACAGGTAATGCAAATGATTTATTGTTAGAGTATACTTCTAAAGAAATTGAAAATAAATTCAGATTTGAAAACAACTTAAACCGAAATGATTTTATACTAAATTTTGGAGTTGGTTTAGAACAATCAAAATATACAAATGCAACATTTCAAAAGGAAGTTAATTCACAAGGAGTTATTACGAGAAATTTTTCGTCTGAATTAGACCTGTTTAAATATGGGATATTTGGTCAAGTTTCTAAAAACTATTTTGATTCTAAATTAGGGATTTCATTAGGTTTTAGATTAGATGGAAATAATTACAATACTTCAATGAAGAATGTCTTTAATCAGTTTTCTCCAAGGTTTTCTGTAACCTATGCATTAAATGATAGATGGGCTATCAATTCTTCTGTGGGTACATATTATCAATTACCAACATACACAACATTAGGCTTTAGAAATAACGCGAACGTTTTGGTAAATCAGCAAAACTTAAAATACATACAATCTAACCACGTTGTCTCTGGATTAGAATTTAAACCAGATTCAAGCTCAAAAATCACTTTAGAAGGATTTTATAAATCGTATAATAACTATCCTTTTTCGATGAGAAACCAGATTAGTTTGGCAAATTTAGGAGCAGATTTTGGTGTTGTTGGGAGCGAAGAAGTTACTTCTACATCAAAAGGAAAAGCGTACGGTTTTGAAATTTTTGCACAAAAGAAATCCTATGAAGGTTTGTACGGAATATTCTCATACACATTTGTAAGAAGTGAATTCCAAAATCAAATCAATCAATATATTCCGTCTTCTTGGGATAATAAACATTTGTTAACGATTACAGCAGGAAAAAAGCTGAATAAAAATTGGGAAATAGGAACTAAATTTAGATTAGTTGGCGGAAAACCTTATACACCTTATGACGTAAATGCGTCATCATTAATTGCAAATTACAATGTTTCTAATAGAGGGATTTTAGAGTACACTGCTTTAAACTCAGAACGCTTTGGAACTTTTACACAACTTGATTTTAGAGTTGATAAAACATGGTTTTGGAGTAAATTTTCATTAAACTTTTATGTAGATGTGCAAAATGTAATGGCAAGCAAAACGAATGCACAATCGTATTTATTACCAACGCTAGATGCTAATGGAAATAAAGTAATTAACTCAAACGATTCGTCTAGGTATGTTTTAGAAGAAGTAGTAAACACAAGCGGAAATGTATTACCTCGTTTTGGGTTTATTCTTGATTTTTAATCTAAAAAATGAAATATCTAATTCAAATTCTAATATTTTCTACAATGATTAATACCGATTTAATTTTTGATTTTAATGCACAAAGTAATATTTTTAACTGGGTTGTTTTAGATGATGTGGTTATGGGAGGAAAATCATATGGCAATTTTTTTTTAAATAAAAAGGGTCACGGAGAATTTAATGGCGATGTTTCACTAGAAAACAATGGCGGTTTTTCATCTGTTCGATATCGACTAAATAAAGATAATTTAGATAATTATACAAAATTCAGTATTAAAATTAAAGGCGATGGAAAAGCGTATCAATTTAGAGTAAAAAGAAGTCGAAACGATTATCATTCATATATTTATACCTTTCAAACAACTACTGATTGGCAAACAATTGAAATTCCTTTTTCAGAAATGTATCCAGCTTTTAGAGGAAGAAAGTTAAGCCTAAAAAACTATCAAGGAGAACAAATGCAAGAGATAGCATTTCTTATTGGTAATAAAAAAAACGAAAGTTTTCGATTAGAAATTGATAAGATAGAAATACGAAAATAATTGTTTAAACATTTTCTTTTTGTATATTTCCATAGTTAATTAATATCATAAAGAATGGAAGAACATATCAATAAAGATAAAGCAGTAGAGCAGTCTAAGCAAGAATTACAAAATGAAGCTAAAGGCTTGTTTTTGAGCATAAAGAAGTTTTTGATTGAATTGTTAGATTTTAGAGACGATACAGATCATGAAGCTACAGTTCAAGCCATAAAAACCGATATTCCATTTAAAGGAGCTACAGCATGGATTTTAATTTTTGCAGTATTTATAGCTTCTATTGGATTAAATGCAAACTCAACTGCCGTGGTTATTGGAGCCATGTTAATTTCTCCATTAATGGGACCGATTTTAGGAATTGGGATGTCTATTGCTATTAATGATATTGATACGTTGCGTAAATCATTAATCAATTTGGCAACGATGATTGTGCTGAGTTTAATCACTGCTTTTTTATTCTTTTATATTTTTCCATTAAGTGAAGATAACTCAGAATTATTAGGGCGTGTTCGTCCAGATATTAGAGATGTATTGATTGCATTTTTTGGTGGATTGGCTTTAATGGTTGCTAGAACTAAAAAAGGAACTGTAGCTTCAGTAATTTTTGGAGTTGCTATCGCAACAGCTTTAATGCCGCCTTTATGTACTGCAGGTTATGGATTAGCTATTGGGAACTTTTCATACTTTTTTGGAGCCATGTATTTGTTTACCATCAATACAATATTTATTGCATTGGCTACATTTTTAGTGTTGAAATTATTGCGTTTTCAAATGTTGAAGTATGTAAATTCAGCAAAAAGAAAACGGATAGCACAATTGGCATCTGTACTAGCAATTGTTGTTATGATTCCTGCAGTTTTTACTTTTGTTACGGTTTATAAAGAAAGTCAAATGAACAATCAAATATCTGCATTTATAAAAAATGAAGTTAAAAGCAATCCATCTTATTCGTTAATCGAATATGATAAAAATTTAGAGAAGAAAACATTAGAATTGAACTTCTTTAATGAAATGACTGAAGGAGAACAAAACTCTTTAAGAATTAGATTAAAAGATACGGATTATACGGCATTAAAAGATTTTACAATTAATATTAAAGGGAGTGATACTAAAAGTTATCAGTTAATAACAACAGCATATCAAGATGCTAGAAAAGAACTAGAAGACAGTAAAAAAATTATAGAAGGACTTAGAAATGAAGTTGAAGATTTAAAAAGCACCATTTCTGTGTTAAATCAAAATATAGAACAAAAAGCAGCTTTAAATAACGAGAAAGCAATTGCATTTAGTAGAGTTGCTAAAGAAGCTAAAATACGCTACTTGAATATTGAGAAAATTAGTTTTTCTAAAGTGCTTTCTTCAAGTGATTTTATAAAAATTGATACAATTCCTTTAGTAATTGTTAAATGGAATGCAACGATAAAAGATAGTGTTATTAAGTTAAAAGAATTGGAGTTAAGAAAATGGATGCAATCAGAAATGAAACTAGATACGTTATTTATTAAAAGAGAAAAGTAATTTTAAAAAAGCATCCAGTTACTGAAATGAATTCAGTATAAGTGGGTGCTTTTTTCATATATAATCTGTTCCAAAAACATTTTTCACTTCGGTTGTAATTTCTTTAATATCTTGTTCAGCACTTTTAGGGCAAATGAGCAATACACCCTCTTTTTCTACCACAATAAAATTTTGTAAGCCTTGAATTATAACACGTTTTCCGGATTGTGTTTTTACCATATTTCCGCTTGCATCTCTAAAAATAGTTTCTGCACCAACAACAGCATTTTCTTGTGAATCTTTTTCTAGTTTTTCATACAAAGAACCCCAAGTACCTAAATCGTTCCAGCCAAAACCTACAGGTAAAATTTGTACGTTAGTTGCACGTTCCATAATCCCAAAATCAATAGAGATATTTTCTGCTTTTTTGTAATTGCTATTGATGAAGTTAGCTTCTAAATCGGTATTCCAAATAAGTGTATCTTCATTAAATAAACGCATCATTTCTGGTAAATAATTCTCAAAAGCTTTAATAATGCTTTTTGCAGACCAAACAAAAATTCCTGCATTCCATAAATAATCTCCGCTGTTTAAAAAGGCTGTTGCTGTTTTTAAATCGGGCTTTTCTGTAAACTTTTTTACTTTTTTAATATCTGTCTCGCTTTCTTCAAACTGAATATATCCATAACCTGTATTTGGTAAATCTGGCTGAATTCCCAATGTCATCAAAATATCGTTTTTAGAACACGCAGTATAAGCAGTTTCAATGTTTTTAAGAAACTCGGTTTCGTTTTCAATCCAATGATCAGACGGAGCAATTAACAAAACTGCATCAGGATTTTGATTGTATATCTTTAAAGCAGACCATAAAATACAAGGCGCTGTATTTCGCATTGCAGGCTCCAATAAAAGTTGTTGCTCATTAACTTTTGGTAATTGCTCTAACACCAAATTTTTATAACGAGTATTCGTAGCAATTAAAATATTTTCAGAAGGAACTAAGTTGTGAATTCTATGAAATGTTCGTTGCAATAAAGATTCTCCAGTTCCTAACATATCATGAAACTGTTTTGGAAATTCTTGTGTGCTAATTGGCCAGAATCTAGATCCAACGCCACCAGCCATAATTACTGCATAATAGTTATTCTTCATAAATTTTAACTTCTACATTTTGATTAAATAAATACACTTTTCGGTTTGCTATGTGTACACATTCTATTCGTGTTCTTCTTTTATTCCCTCGTTTGTAAATTGCTTTTTTAAATTGAAACAAACTTCCGTAAGGTACTTCAAAGATATAATTCTTTCCGGTTTCTTTACTAAATTCTTTAAAAGCTAACGATAATTTTATATCTGCATCTGTACTTGCTTTCGGATTTTTTAAATAATTAGCCAAAATGGGTAAAATATGTTTTGGAAAAACTTCTGGTTGTAACATAGGCAACATTAAATGCTGAAAAATGGTTTTCCATTGGTTGCCGTGGGGTTGAACTCTCCCAAATTTTTGATAGGTTACATGATGTGCAATTTCGTGAATCAACGTTAATAAAAACTGGTACTGATTAAGACTATTATTGATAGTTATTTGAAACCTTCCGTCTGGTAATTTCCTAAAATCACCATGTTTGGTTTGTCGTTGATTAACAATCTTTAATGTAAAGTGATGTTGTTCAATTAAATATTGAACAATCGGAATTGCTTTTTCTGGGATATATGTTTGATATTCTTGTTTCAATTTAAAAAATGTCAGTTCGAGTAAAAATTTGTAGAAAATTTTTGTATCTAGAACTCATCACTTCTCTATACAATTTTCTTTCAGAAAACCACTTGAAGTGACAAGTACGTGTTTTTTTTAAGGATTTGTACTAGAAACTTGCAATACTTTTCCGTTGTAAAATTGATTTCCAGTTAAAGCAAAATCAAAAATATATCTTGCCATTTCTTTCGCAGATGTTGGTGCTTTATAACCAGGAAAAGCTTCTTCTAACATTTCTGTTTGTACAGCTCCTAAGGCCAACACGTTAAATGCAATTTGCTGTTCTTTATATTCTTCGGCTAATACTTCTGACAACGTAATTACGGCTCCTTTAGAAGAACTATACGCAGCTAATCCTGGGAATTTTAAACTTCCTTGAATTCCACCCATACTACTAATTGTAACAACATGACTTCCTTTTTGTAAAAAAGGAATCATACTTTTTGTTAAAGAAGCAACACCAAAAACATTTACTTTATATACCTCTAAAAAATCGTTAGAAGTGATTTCTGTAAAAGGTTTGTTTACTAGCATTCCTGCATTATGAATGATGATATCTACATTTTGCCATGTTGATGAAACAAAATTAATAACTTTTTTAATGTCTTTATCATCAGAAATATCAACAGGTAAAGCTATAATTTTTGAATGATTTAATTTTGATATTGTTTTAGTATTTCTAGAAATAGCCAATACATTATGGTTTTCATTTGCAAATAATTGTGCCAATTCAAAACCAATTCCTCTGCTTGTTCCGGTAATAATGATGTTTTTCATCTTTTTTGGTATTCTTTTATGAAGCTAAAATTAAAGAAGGCAATCTACTCAATTTTTAATACATTTATAAAATCTAAAAACAAGAATCATGAAAAAATTAGTACTTTATATTATTTTAATTTTATCGATAACTATTGTATCAGCTCAAAAAACATATATTTTATGTGGGAAATTGGTAGATACAAAATTAGGTACTATAGAAAGTAAAAAAACTATTGTTGTCGAAGGAGCTAAAATCATTCATATCCATAATGGATATGTGCAGCCAAAAAGCAAATTTGATAAAGTTATCAACTTAAAAGATAAAATTGTAATGCCAGGTTTAATTGATATGCACGTGCATTTTGAAGAAGAAACAAGTCCTGCAAGATATATAGAACGTTTTACAGAAAACGAGGCAGATATTGCATATAATTCAATCAACTACGCAAAAGTTACACTAGAAGCTGGTTTTACAGCCGTTAGAGATTTAGGTGGAAGTGGTGTAAATGTATCGTTACGAAATGCAATTAATGCAGGAAAAGTTATTGGCCCAAGAATTTTTACAGCAGAAAAGTCGTTGGCAACAACTGGTGGTCATGCAGATCCAACTAACGGAATGAGCAAAAAGCTAATAGGAAATCCTGGGCCAAAAGAAGGTGTTGTAAATAGTGTAGAAGATGCAAAAAAAGCAGTAAGACAACGGTATAAAAATGGTGCAGATTTAATTAAAATTACCGCAACTGGAGGCGTTTTAAGTATGGCGAAAAGTGGACAAAATCCGCAATTTACCTTAGAAGAAATTAAAGCAATTTGTGAGACGGCTAAAGATTACGGAATGCATGTTGCAGCTCACGCTCATGGAGACGAAGGAATGCAACGTGCTGTTTTAGGGGGTGTAAAAACGATTGAACACGGAACCTTAATGAGTGAAGAAACCATGAAATTAATGATAGAACATGATGCGTATTTAGTGCCAACAATTACAGCTGGAAAAGAAGTAAGCGAAAAAGCAAAAATAAAAGGATATTATCCAGATATTATTGTTCCTAAAGCATTAAATATTGGTCCAAAGATTCAAGAAACTTTTGGTAGAGCGTATAAAAATGGAGTTGGGATTGCTTTCGGAACAGACGCTGGAGTTTTTAAACATGGAGAAAACGGAAAAGAATTTGGGTTTATGGTAGAAGCTGGAATGCCAGCGATGGAAACCATACAATCTGCAACAATTACCAATGCAAAAATTTTAAACATGGAAACTGAAATTGGTCAGATTCAAAAAGGATTTTTTGCAGATATTATTGCCGTAAATGACGATCCAACAAAAAATATTAAGACCATGGAAAATGTGGTATTTGTGATGAAAGAAGGAAAAGTATATAAAAATTAATCATAAAAAAGCCATCTATTTTAAAATAAACAGATGGCTTTATTAGGGAATAATTTAGAGGTTATTTTATAAGGGCACTTTTTTCTATAATTATATTTTCTACTAAATCTAAGTCAGCATCGTATTCTGCACCAGACCTAATAACACCTTTTATTAAAACAGTATCTCCAATTTTAATACCAGTTACTTGGCTGCTAGTTTCTAATGTAAATGAGCAAGAAACACCCATTTTATCTTTTTCATTTTTTAATAAAATTACTTGCTGACCAAGTTGGTCTTTAGAAATTTTAGAAACTTTTCCTTTAATAATTAATACTTTAGATTCTCCTTCTTCACTATCTAAATACGTTGCATTTGCTTTTTCTTTATTTGTTATAAAAGCGTTTACTAAATCTGTAGCTTCAATAGTTTCAAAGGCCTCAACAGCTTGTACATTTCTGTGTGGCATAAACCAGATATATGCGCCATAACCAATTCCTATCAATACAATTGCAATAACGACTTTGATAATTTTTGATTTCATAGAATTATTTGTAATTTAAAAGAACGGTAATTTTTATCGTTTTACCAATGTTTGTTGATGGTTTTCCTTTTTCAAAGACAACTCCATAATCAGATAGTGTAATGTTAAATTCTGTCATTCCAGAAACAGCACGATCTTTTACGTCAAGTTTCAGTATTTCTTCAACATCATTGGTTACGCCATGTATGGTTAATTGACCTGAAACAGTTGCAGAATATGATCCGTTTTCATTAAAATCAATATCATCTAAATTAGTTATAGTGCCTTTAAATTTTCCTTTTGGAAACTCCTTAGTATTTAAAAATCCTTTAGAATTGTAGTGTTTTTGCATTTTTGCTTTCGGAAATTCAAAGCCTTGCATAGGTACAGAAAAAACAATTACTCCAGTAGATGGGTTTAAATTACTAGTAACAGTATAATTGTTCGCTTCAATATCTTCAACAGGTGTTGTAGAGAAAAATTTAATATGACCACTTGTTGTTGATAGTTTTTCTTGACTAAAAATTGATATAGAAAAGAAAATTAAAATTGCAGTAAAGAATACATTTTTCATTTGTAAGGAGTTTAAATTTTCTATACCTGTTAAGACGTATATAAATTAAAACCTTACAATTTTATTTTCTGAAATTTCTCAATAGTTTGAAAATGACAACCAAAACGTGATTGTGAACAGCGTGAAGCAATCTTTCAAACTAAAAAAAGAAAAGACTTTAAAAAAATAAACAGATTGCCGCGTCGCAAACTCCTCGCAATGACAACTAGAATATCACTTCGAGTGATTTGTGAGGAACGAGCAAATTGTATTGAGAAGCAAGTGAAGAATTTCATCAATCAAAAGATTGCTTCGTTCTTCGCAATGACGAAAGTAATGATAACCAAGATGTCAGTTCGAGCCTTGCCTGCGGCAGGCAGGCGGAGTCTAGAACTACTTAAAAATAACATGTTGATATGCTCCCATATCTGGAGTTATAGTTCTATCAGTTCCTAAGATATCTATAGGAACATTTTGTGAAGCGCTTTTTAACGCCTTGTTGATTCCTGCGTTATTTTTACCAATATTAAATTGATTGATAAAAGGATCTTTAAAATGAACTGTACGGTTTAGAATATTGTTAAGGTAATGAGAAGTATCATTGAAATCTAATTCTGTATTATTTGCAAATGTATTATCGATATCGTTAAATTGAATCATGTTGTTTTGTATAGAATAATTAAATAAACTCCCATTAACTTTATCTAACACAAATTCTATATTGTTGTTTCCGGCAATAATACAATTCGTAAAATTAGCGGCGTGTAAATCTCTTGTTTCTGTTATTTCTTGATTATTGGTATCAACATAGGTGAAAAAATTATTTACCAAAACTGACGGTAATTGTCGCGTTCCATTATTCCAATAATTCGCAAAAGTTGAGTGCGTAAAATTATATGTTCCGCCAATTGTACACGCTAATGCAGATTGTCCGATATTCCCAATCACTAAATTCTCTCCTTTAATATTGGTTTCTCTACCTAAAATTCCGAAGTTGGAATTGTTATAAATCTGAGAGTTTTTTATCGATAAAGTTGGCGCATTAGAACCTAAAGAATCAACTAAAATACCGATAATTCCGTTTTTAATAATGGCGTAATTAATTTCGTTTTCTTTGCTGCCTGCACGCATCCAAATAGTTCCCCATTGTCCGGGCACATCATTAAAGCGATGTTCTAATCTATCGCCTTCAAAAACAACTTCATTGTTTATGGTTCCGTTTACTTTTAAACTTCCTTTTGCATCTACAATGAGTCCAGAATTACTGTGAAAATATAATTTTGCTCCAGCTTGAATGGTTGCTGTTTTGTTTTCTGGAATTGCGGCATACCCATAAATTACATACGGTTTTGTATTGGTAAACGTTAATTCTGAATCGGTTAAAAAACGACCTTTAATTGAGGTTGGTTTGCCATCTAAGGATAACGAATCTATTTTCATAGAAATAGCATCTTTTCCTGGATAGATAAAAGTTGCATCTTGCACAAGCGAGACCAAATCTACATCTTGCTGATTGTTTCCTGTATCAAAAATAATTTTATCTGTGTATAAAGGATTCGAAACCGAAGCATAATCAATAGTAGTTTCTACGAAAATAAAAATGCTGTCTTTAGCAAGAATATCAATATTTTGAAAATTTTTATTCGGAATTCCGTCAACGCTAATTCGATAATTAGAAGCATTTCCGTTTTCTAAACGAATAGACGGAATTGTAATTGCGTTACTACTTTTATTGTAAACTTTAAGATTGTAGGTGCTAGAACCAATGTTGGTAAAAACGGTATCTAAAAAAACAGTGTCTTTAGAAAAAGAGAGTTTACCGAAACTAGGAATTGTACTAAAGTCTTTTCGGCAAGAGCTTACAGAAACTAAAACTAAACAAATAACAACGGTAATAAAATATCTCATTCTTCAATTTGTATAAAAATATAACTTTTAATTGATGTAAATATTGTTATTGTTTTATCAACTCTATTTCAAAAAGTTTCCCCCAATTTTTTCCAGTAACAAAAATTCTTCCTGTTTCTTTGTCAAAGGCAATTCCATTTAAAACTTCGTCTTGATCGGTTAACGTTTGTGTTTTTTCGATTTCCTTTTTCAATCCTGCTAAATTAGCAACACCTTCAACGATTCCGGTTTTTGCATCAATAATTACAATAGAATTTTGTTGCCATTTATTCGCGTAAATTTTTCCGTTTATATATTCTAGTTCGTTCAATTCTTTTAATGAATACTTATTTGTATAGACCTGAATTGATTTTTCCTCTTTTTGTGTTTCTGGATCTAAAAACCAAATTTTATGTGTTCCGTCAGATTTTATTAAATATGTTCCGTCGTTGGTCAAACCCCAGCCTTCTTTACTCCACGTATAATTGAACTCTCTTTTTTGTTCAAATGTTTCTAAATCGTAAACAAAACCTTTTCTGGCCTTCCATGTTAACCAAAAAATAGTGCCATTTAAAATAGTCATTCCTTCGCCAAAATACTTAGCATCTAGTTTTATTTCTTGTAATACTTTTCCGGTTTTTAATTCTACTTTACGTAAAACAGATTTTCCATTTTTACCAGTAGTTTCATATAAGAAACCATTGTAAAACTCCAACCCTTGCGTATAAGAAGTTTTATCGTGTGGATAGGTGTTTATTAATTTATAATCATAAATTGCTGGTTCTACATTCGATAAAACCTCAATAGAATTGTTATTTTTTTTTGTTTTCTCAGGGTAAAAAGCCAACGCAGTTACCGTAAATTTCCCTGCGCCTAATTCTTTTGTGCTAAAAGTAATTGTATTTCCTTTTGATGCAACTCTTTTTCCATTTACAAAAAACTGAATAGAATCTATAGGTTTGTTATTTACTTCTATTAAAGTAGCTGTAGCTTCTTGATTGATTACTAGGTTTTTAGTTGTAGTTAGCTTAAATTTGTAAGCATCATTACAAGAAGTGAATACAATTATAGATATTACTAATAGAGAAATATGTTTTGATAAACGCATGGTGAAATATTTTATACAAATAAAATAAATTATTTCTTTGTATTATTAAAAATATAGTTAAATTTGCATCCTCAAATAACTTATGTTGGTTATTTAAGTCTAAGAGTAAGAATTTACCAGCTTAACTTTTTTATAAACAAAATATTAAAAGATTATAAAAGTAATAGTAAGATGAAAAAAGGTATACACCCAGAAAATTATAGAATGGTAGCATTTAAAGACATGTCTAACGGAGATGTTTTTTTAACAAAGTCTACAGCTAATACAAAAGAAAATTTAGAAGTTGAAGGTGTAGAATATCCGCTAATTAAATTAGAGATTTCTAGAACATCTCACCCGTTTTACACAGGTAAATCTAAATTAGTTGATAGTGCAGGACGTATCGATAAGTTCAAAAATAAATACTCAAAATTCAAGAAATAATTTCTTTAGAATTTTAACAATATTTAAAAGCTCCAACACAAGTTGGAGCTTTTTTGTTTTAGCATGACATAAAAAAACCACTCTAATACTGAAGTAATTTCAACATAAGTGAGTGGTTTTTAATTTATCTGAAGGCATTGCCTTCTTCTACATGTAATCTTCAATTGGGTTACAAGAACAAATTAAATTTCTATCTCCAAAAGCATCATCAACTCTTCTAACAGATGGCCAGAATTTGTTGTCGGCAATATAGGCTAAAGGAAACGCTGCCTGTTTTCTAGTATACGGGAAAATCCATTCATCAGCAGTTAGCATTTCTTGTGTATGCGGCGAATTTTTTAGCGGATTATTAGCATTGTCTTTAGAAGCTTCAGAAATTTCTTTTCTAATAGAAATCAACGCATCACAAAAACGATCTAATTCAGCTTTGCTTTCAGACTCTGTTGGTTCTACCATTAAAGTTCCGGCAACAGGAAAAGAAACTGTTGGAGCGTGGAAACCATAATCCATTAAACGTTTTGCAATATCAACTACTTCAATTCCGTTTTGCTTAAAACCTCTACAATCTAAAATCATTTCGTGAGCTGCTCTATTCTTTTCTCCAGTATATAATGTTTCGTAATGTCCAAGCAAACGATCTTTCATGTAGTTGGCATTTAAAATAGCATTCTTCGTAGAATCTGTTAGTCCGTCAGAACCTAACATGGTAATATATCCGTAAGAAATTAAGCATGCCAAAGCAGAACCCCAAGGCGCAGCAGAAATCGCTGTAATTGCGTTATCCCCTCCAGTTGCAATCACAGGATTTGACGGTAAAAAGGGTACTAATTGTGGAGCCACACAAATGGGCCCAACTCCAGGTCCACCACCACCATGAGGAATGGCAAAAGTTTTATGTAAATTTAAGTGACAAACATCTGCGCCAATAGTTGCAGGATTTGTTAATCCAACTTGAGCATTCATATTTGCACCATCCATATACACTTGACCACCATTATCATGAATAATTTGTGTGATTTCTCTAATGGCACTTTCAAAAACTCCATGAGTAGAAGGATACGTTACCATTAAAGCAGCTAAATTATCTTTGTGTAAAATTGCTTTTTCACGTAAATCTTCAACATCAATATTTCCGTTTTCTGCAGTTTTTGTAACAATAACGTTCATTCCGGCCATTACTGCAGAAGCAGGGTTTGTACCGTGAGCAGAAGCAGGAATTAAACAGATGTTTCTATGAGAATCTCCGTTTGATTTGTGATAGGCTCTAATAGTCATTAACCCAGCAAACTCTCCTTGTGCACCAGAATTTGGTTGTAAGGACGTACCTGCAAAACCAGTAATTACGTTTAATTGATGTTCTAAATTAGATAATATTTCTTGGTATCCTTGTGCTTGCTCTATTGGAACAAATGGGTGAATATTTCCCCATTGAGGATCACTTAACGGCAACATTTCAGAAGCAGCGTTTAACTTCATCGTACAAGATCCTAAAGAAATCATAGAATGATTTAAGGCTAAATCTTTACGCTCTAATTTTTTGATATAACGCATCATATCAGTTTCTGAGCGATACGTATTAAAGACTTCGTTGTCTAAGAAAGTTGTATTTCTTTGAGCATTTTTTGTAATTGTATTTAAAGAAGAAAGTTCAACTATAGAAGCACTATTTAAATTAAATGCTTTAGTAAAACAATTAATAATATCATTTATTTCTTTTAAAGAAACTGTTTCGTTTACAGAAATAGAAACGGTATTATCATCAATATAATTAAAGTTGATTCCGTTTGACTCTGAAACTACTTTCAACTTTTTAGCATCTACTTTTACAGTAATTGTATCAAAATACGATGAGTTTGTTTGCTCAAACCCTAAGTCAGATAAAGCGTTTGATACTGTTACTGTTGAAGCATGAACTCTATCAGCAATATATTGTAAACCATCTTTTCCATGATATACAGCGTACATTCCTGCCATAACCGCTAACAATACCTGAGCAGTACAAATATTAGAAGTTGCTTTTTCTCTTTTAATATGTTGCTCACGTGTTTGCAACGCCATGCGCAATGCACGTTTGCCATCTACATCTTTTGTAACTCCAATAATTCTTCCTGGCATACTTCTTTTGTATGCATCTTTAGTTGCAAAATATCCTGCATGTGGCCCACCATAACCTAATGGAATTCCGAAACGTTGTGTAGTTCCAACAACTACATCAACTCCAAATTCTGCTGGTGCTTTTAATTTCACTAATGATAAAATATCGGCAGCAACAGCAACTTTAATATTGTTTTCGTTTGCTTTCGTAACAAAATCTGAATAATCATAAACTTGTCCATGTTTTCCAGGGTATTGTAAAATAGCTCCGAAAAATTCATTAGAAAAATCAAATGTTGAGTGATTTCCAACCACTAATTCTATTCCGATAGGCGTAGAACGTGTTTGTAAAACCGATAATGTTTGAGGTAAAATTTCTTCAGAAACAAAAAATTTATTTACATCAGCTTTTTTCTGATCTCTTTCTCTAACATCAAACAACAAAGCCATTGCTTCAGCGGCAGCAGTTCCTTCATCCAATAAAGAAGCATTTGCCAATTCCATTCCTGTTAAATCACAAACCATTGTTTGGTAATTTAACAATGCTTCTAATCTTCCTTGTGCAATTTCTGCTTGATAAGGTGTATAAGCTGAATACCAACCCGGATTTTCTAAAATGTTACGTTGAATTACACTTGGCACAATTGCTTCATGATATCCTAAACCTATATAACTTTTAAAAACCTTGTTTTTTGAAGCCATTTCTTGAATATGATTTAAGTATTCATATTCGCTCATTGCCGCAGGAAGATCTAATTTACTTTTTAAACGAATATCATCTGGTATGGTTTCTGAAATTAATTGATCTAAAGTATCAGCTTTAATTGCAGCTAACATCTCTTTTTGCTCTGTTGGATTTGGGCCTATATGCCTTACTTGAAATGAATTTGTGTTCATAGCTGTGTTGTTGTTCGTTATTTGAAAAGTCGATTTCAATTTGAAAAAGCTTTTGAATGCTTAGTTATTGTGTTTACTGAATCTCAGATTTTTAATTTAAGATTTCGCGTCCCAAAAGTAATTAAAATTCAAGACTTTTTTTGATATGATTTTGATAAAAAAAGACATTTTATTAACCAAATATCTAGGTTATAAACAGAATCACTATTTTTGTGTAATGAGTATCCTAAAAAAAATCTTTAATTTTTATATAAATGCAAGTATTCATGTTGCTTTGGCAGTGTATTCTTTTGTGAGAATTACAGAATTTTATTTTGAGATTGAAAACAATTCAGTTTTTAATTATTTTATCTTTTATAGTACAATTACGGCATACAATTTTGTAAAGTATTTTGGAATAGCAAAGTTTCATCATAGAAGTTTGACTCAGAACTTGAAAATCATTCAAGTTTTTTCATTTGTTTGTTTTTTATTGATGTGTTATTACGGATTTCAATTGTCTTTAAACACGCTATTTCTTTTTGGTGGTTTTGGATTGTTAACCGTTTTATATGCCATTCCTTTTTTAAGTGGATTTCAGAAAAACTTACGAAATATCAGTTACTTAAAAATTATTGTAGTTGCTCTAGTCTGGGCTGGAGTTACAGTTGTAGTTCCAATTTTTGATTCTTGTGAGTCATTTGAAATATCTAGAATTATACTACAATTTACACAGCGTTTTTTGTTAGTTTGTGTATTGATTTTACCTTTTGATATTCGAGATCTGAGTTTTGATGCCGTTTCATTGCAAACAATTCCAAGAAAGATAGGCGTAGATAAAACAAAAAAACTAGGCTATGTTTTGTTGTTGTTTACACTTGTTTTAGAGTTCTTGGTGTATCCAGATGCAAGCTATAGAAATGTGTTCTTAGGTGTCTTTTTTATCCTGTTGTTTTTATTGATGAGAGCAACGGTTAAGCAATCAAAATATTATAGCTCATTTTGGGTAGAACTGGTTCCTGTTTTTTGGAGTGTATTACTTTACGGAATTATTAATTTTTAAGGAGTTTTTTTTAGACTTTCAAAATAAATTAGGCATATCAAAAAGATATAATAGTTTTTTAAAATTGCTTTTCGTTCAGTGATTTACTTTGTAGATTTGCTCGCTTAACAACAACAAAGCACAGTAAAATAATGAGCACTCTAAAAAGAAATTACATTTTCGATTTTGACAGTACATTAACTAAGGTAGAAGCCTTAGATGTATTAGCGGAAATAACCCTAGCAAACCATCCTAAAAGAGAAGATATAATTAAAGAAATTATTGATATCACAAACCTTGGAATTGATGGAGAAGTTTCCTTTACAGAATCTTTAGAAAAGAGAATACATTTGTTACATGCGAAAAAATCAGATTTAATAGATTTGATTGCAGCGTTAAAAAAACAAGTATCTGTATCTATAGAAAAAAACAAAGAATTTTTCGAAAAACATGCAGATGATATTTACGTGATTTCTGCAGGGTTTAAAGAATTTATTATTCCGATTGTAGCGGAGTATAACATTCCGGCAGATAGAGTGTATGCCAATACTTTTGAGTATGACGCCAATGATGTAATTGTTGGATTTGATAGAGAGAATCCGTTGTCTGTTCATAATGGAAAAATTAAATGCTTAAGAGATTTAAATCTAGAAGGTGAGATTCAGGTTATTGGTGATGGCTATAGCGATGCCGTAACAAGAGAAGCAGGAGTAGCACATAAATTTTTCGCATATACAGAAAATGTAACCCGAAATAAAACGATTAAAAATGCAGATCATATTGCTCCTAATTTAGATGAGTTTTTGTTTGTAAATAGATTACCAAGAAATATTTCATATCCGAAGAATAGAATTAAAATATTATTGTTAGAAAATGTGCATCCAGATGCCTTTGATAAATTATCGAAAGATGGTTTTACGGTAGAAACAGTTTCTGAAAGCTTGTCTGAAGATGAATTGATAGAGAGAATAAAAGATGTGCATGTATTAGGAATTCGTTCTAAAACTCAAGTAACCAAAAAAGTGGTTGAAGCTGCTGAAAAATTAATGGTAGTTGGCGCTTTTTGTATTGGTACAAAACAAATAGATATAGATGCCTGTAAAGAAAATGGTGTCGTTGTTTTTAATGCGCCATATAGCAATACACGTTCTGTGGTAGAATTGGCTATTGGAGAAATTATTATGTTAATGCGAAGCGTTTTTCAACGCAGTACAGAATTGCATAATGGACAATGGAATAAAACAGCACAAGGTTCTAGAGAGGTTCGTGGTAAAAAACTAGGAATTGTTGGGTATGGAAACATAGGTAAGCAATTATCGGTATTGGCAGAGGCACTTGGAATGGATGTCTATTATTACGATGTAGAAGATAAATTGGCATTGGGTAATGCGACTAAAATCGAAAAACTGTCTGAGTTGCTAGCGCTTTCGGATGTTGTTACATTGCATATTGATGACAATGCAGCAAATAAAAATTTCATTGGAGCAAAAGAGATTTCTCAAATGAAGCAAGGAGCGCATTTAGTAAATCTTTCTCGTGGGTTTGTGGTTGATATTAAAGCATTGACAGAAGCGTTAAAAAGTGGTGCGATTGCCGGAGCAGCGGTAGATGTGTATCCAGAAGAACCTGCTAAAAATGGCGATTTTTATACAGATTTAAAAGGATTAGATAATGTAATTTTAACGCCTCATGTTGGTGGTAGTACAGAAGAAGCGCAAAAAGATATTGCCGACTTTGTGCCTAGTAAAATAATGGCGTATATCAATTCTGGGAATACAGTAGATGCTGTTAATTTTCCGAATATAAGATTACCTAAGCATAATAATGCGCATCGTTTTTTACATATACATACAAATGTACCGGGTGTGATGGCAAAAATCAATAAAGTATTAGCTAAATATGATATGAATATTACCGGTCAATATTTATCTACTGATGATAAGGTTGGGTATGTTATTACAGATTTAGACAAAGAATACAATCCGCAAGTAATTAAGAAATTAAAAGAAGTGGAAGGAACTATTAAGTTTAGAGTTCTGTATTAGTTAAAGGAATACATAAAAAATGCTCTCAAATTTGAGAGCATTTTTTTATGGAATAATTTCTAGTGTTTTCTTAAGGTCGATAATTTTATCGTCTTTTACACCTAGATAACGTCGACTTCCTAAATATCTATTTTTATTAAAGCCGTCATAATGTTTTTCATTCTCATTAATAGAACTTAAATGTACATTACTTGCAGAGTGAATAAATTCTCCTTTGCCATTTCCAAGCCAAATTCCTACATGAGTTACACGCATTTTTTCATCATTTGTTGCTGGGGTTCCAAAAAACAGTAAATCGCCTTTTTCTAAACCTTCAAATTTTAAGTCTTTATCTACAACTTTCCCTGCGGTTACTTGCTGAGAAGCATCACGTGGAATTACAAATCCGTTCATTAAATACACGGTTTTTGTAAAGCCACTACAATCGTTTCCTTTTGGTGAAGTTCCGCCCCATAAATAAGGAACGCCCAACATAGTTTTTGCAGATTCTTCAATAAATTCAGCATTTGATGGATTATTTTTTAACCAAGAATTGTATAAAACAGTTTCGTCTTTTTTTACAAAACCAATTCTACCATCAGGATATTCTATTTCGTAAAAAGCATCGTGTTCTTTTTTGAGAGCTAAAATTCCGCCAAAAGAAATATCAGAAACTCTAATAGATTTTGTGTTTTTTTGTTCGTATACAAAGCCAAAATTTTCTGTGTAAATAAGTTTGTTTTTTTTGTTCCAATTTTGTAATTCTTCGACAGTCAGTATAACAACTCCACCGCCATCAACCCAAGAAATATAGTTGTCTGGAGTTTGTACTCTGTACCAACTTCCTTTTTTGTCTAGTACTTTTAATTCCATTCCTAATAAACCTTGCGTGCCTAATTCGGCAGAATGTGCTGGTTTAGAGCGAATATTAATGACCGAGTTATTTCCTAAAGCATATTTTTTATCTCCAACAGCAGAATCTGGTAAAATTCTCACTTCGTTTTTAAAAGAAATTTTTCTTCTTTGTAGGCTATCAATCAAAACATCAAAAGTTGCTTTTGTAGTTGTTTCTCCTTTTAAAACTAGCGTGTTATTTTCATCTATAAACTGAACATCAAATAATTCTACTCGTTTATCTGGCGCAAATTGCTGTTTTAAGTTTGCGTGAATGATTTCTAAATCAGAAATAGAATTTGTGGTTTTGTTACAAGAAATAAAAATTGTAAAAAGGAGTGCAAAAATAATTTTTATTGATTTCATCTGATTGATTTTTTTGCTAATGTACAAAATCGCTAAAATATTCAAATTGATTTATCGAATAATCTTATATTTGGAGATAACCATTTTTTTGATGACCTACCAAAACACTTTAGCATACGCACAACAACAAGATACAGAAGATAAACTTTCTTATTTACGTGAGCAATTTCACATCCCGAAAGATAAAAACGGAAATGATTGGCTATATTTTACAGGAAATTCATTAGGATTACAACCAAAAAACACACAGAAATACATTCAGCAAGAACTAGATGATTGGGCAAATTTTGGAGTAGAAGGTCATTTTAAAGCCAAAAACCCTTGGTTGTCATATCATGAGTTTTTAACAGAGTCAATGGCTAAAATTGTCGGTGCAAAACCGCTAGAAGTTGTGGTGATGAATACACTAACGACCAATTTGCATTTGTTAATGGTGTCGTTTTATCAACCCACAAAAACGAAATATAAAATTGTTATCGAAAGCGATGCCTTTCCTTCAGATAGATATGCGGTGCAATCGCAATTAAAAGTCCATGGATTTGATGTAGAAGAAGGTTTGATAGAATGGAAGCCAAGAGAAGGTGAATATTTATTAAACATTGAAGATTTAGAAACAATTTTTGCTGAGCAAGGAGATGAAATAGATTTATTATTAATTGGCGGTGTAAATTATTATACCGGGCAATATTTAGATTTGAAACGAATTGCTGAAATTGGCCATGCTAAAGAATGCATGGTCGGAATCGACTTAGCACATGGAGCAGGAAATATATCACCAGAATTACATGATTCGGGAGTAGATTTTGCAGCTTGGTGTACGTATAAATATTTGAATTCAGGACCCGGAAGTTTAGGTGGTTTATTTGTGCATGAAAAACATGCATATAATAAAGACATCCCTCGTTTTTCTGGATGGTGGAATCATAATAAAGATACACGTTTTAATATGCGTCAACCTTTTGATGTAATGCCAGGTGCAGAAGGTTGGCAATTATCCAATCCTCCCATATTATCAATGGCGGCTATTAAAGCTTCATTAGATATGTTTGCTGAGGTGGGAATGGAAGCATTGCGTGAAAAATCAGAAAAACTAACAGGGTATTTTGAGTTTTTAATCAACCAAATAGATTCCGATTCAATTAAAATTATCACGCCATCAAATCCAAAAGAAAGAGGCTGTCAATTATCTCTTCAGGTGAAAAATGCGGATAAAAATTTACATCAAAAACTAACAGATAATAATATTATTACAGATTGGCGAGAACCCGATGTGATTCGTTGTGCACCCGTGCCAATGTATACTAGTTTTGAAGATGTGTATAGAATGGTAAGTGTTTTAAAAAAGCTTTTGTAAAATAGTTAAGCTGAACTCGTTTCAGCTTCTTATTAAATAAAAATTAGGTTAAATTAAAAAGATCCTGAAACAAGTTCAGGAAGAAGATGAATAAAAAAGAAAACATAGTAATTGTAGGAGCTGGATTATGTGGCTCTTTATTGGCTTTGCGCATGGCGCAAAGAGGATATAAAGTTGCTGTGTACGAAAGTAGACCAGATTTAAGAATTACTGATATTTCTGCAGGACGTTCTATCAACTTAGCATTATCAGATCGTGGCTTTAAGGCTTTAGGTTTGGCAGGAGTTGAAGACAAAGCACGTGAAATTTGTATTCCGATGTATGGACGTTTGGTGCATGATATTGAAGCAAATACATTTGCTTCTAATTATTCTGGAAGAGAAGGAGAATATATCAATTCGATTTCTAGAGGAGATTTAAATGGAATTTTATTAACCGAAGCAGAGAAACACGAAAATGTAAACATTCATTTCAATCATAAATGCACTTCAATAGATATTGAAAATACGATTGCTCATTTTGAGAATTATACTACGAAAGAAGAATCATTTGTAACTGCAGATGTAATATTTGGAACAGATGGAGCTGGTTCTATATTGCGTAAAAGCTATTATTTAGAACGCAAGTTTTTGTTTAGTTATTCGCAAGAGTATTTAACGCACGGATATAAAGAATTGGAGATTCCAGCAGCTGCAAATGGAAAGCATTTAATAAGTAAAGATTATTTACATATTTGGCCACGCGGCGAATATATGTTGATTGCTTTACCAAATATGGATGGTAGTTTTACGGTGACGTTGTTTTTAGGAAATGAAGAAGGAGAGTATAATTTCAAACAATTAAACTCAGAAGAAAAGATAAAAGGTTTTTTCCAACAACAATTTCCAGATGCGTTAACGTTAATTCCGAATATAGCAAAGGAGTTTGCAGACAATCCAACAGGAGCTTTAGGAACTGTAAAATGTTCGCCTTGGCATTACAAAAGCAATACATTACTAATGGGTGATGCAGCGCACGCAGTTGTTCCGTTTTACGGACAAGGAATGAATGCTTCCTTTGAAGATGTTGTTGTGTTAGACGAAATTTTAAATCAGAATTTAGCTGATTGGGAAACGGTTTTTAAATCCTATACAAAAGCAAGAAAAAAAGATGCCGATGCTATTGGAGAATTGGCAATTGAGAATTATTATGAAATGAGAGATCATGTTTCAAATCCGTTATTTAAGCAAAAGCGAAAAATAGAAATGGATTTGGAGAAGAATTTTCCGACTCAATATTTTTCTAAATATTCTATGGTAACTTTTAACGAAGAAATCGGGTATCATGAAGCTATGAAAAAAGGTAGAGCACAAGACAAAGCATTATTAAGTTTAATTGCAGATCATACGATTTCTACATCACTAAATATGACAACAGATGAATTGGAAATTGTATTAAAAAAAGTACAAGAACAAACCAATGAGATTCTAAATGAAGATAAAATCCTATCCTAACCTTTCCGAAGGAAAGGGATGAGTAAGTTTGTAATATTAAACTAAATGTCCCCTCGAGCATTGCCTTCAATCAAAATGTATTTTGATTGAAGGCAGCAAGTGAAGTTTGTCGAGAAGGAATTATGGAAACGCTTGTCATTGCTGTAAAGGTTAACTAATTCGCGGACAGTTTTGATTAAATTTATTAGGAGCAAGACCGTTTAAACTTTGATGCGGTCTTTCCTGATTATAATAGTACAAATATTGTATTATTTCTTCTTTTAAATGTTCTTTAGATTCAAA
>JBDNGO010000069.1:0-2962 GCA_041689245.1 Flavobacteriaceae bacterium
CTTTCCTTGCTCTATTGCTTGTACAACTTCTAATTTAAAAGACATCGAATAGTCTTTTTGGGTTCGCTTAATGTAGCGTGCTTCTTGTGATTTTTCCATTAGGATACTTTTTGTGTATCGCTATTTCAGGACGGGACATTTTGATAAAACAAAAAACGCATCAAAATTTGATGCGTTTTTTATAAAATATTGGTTTGGTTTTTAAACCACCCCTTGATCTAACATTGCATCGGCAACTTTTACGAAACCAGCAATATTTGCTCCTTTTACATAATCTACATATCCATCAGCTTGTGTACCATAAGCAACACAAGAAGCGTGAATATCATTCATAATTTGATGTAATTTAGCATCAACTTCTTCTCTTGTCCAATTATAACGTAAAGAGTTTTGGCTCATTTCTAACCCTGAAGTTGCAACCCCTCCCGCATTAGATGCTTTTCCTGGCGCAAATAAAATTTTTGTTTTTTGAAAAACCTCAACTGCTTCTGGTGTAGAAGGCATATTTGCTCCTTCAGCAACACAAATACATCCGTTTGCTAATAATGTTTTTGCCTCTTCTCCGTTTAGCTCATTTTGTGTTGCACATGGTAAAGCAATATCACATTTAATTCCCCAAGGTCTTTCTCCTGCAAAGAATTTTGCGTTTGGATATTTCTCTACATATTCATTAATTCTTCCTCTTCGAACATTTTTAATCTCCATAACTAATGCTAATTTTTCTGCATCAATTCCGTCTGCATCATAAATATATCCCGAAGAATCTGACATCGTAACAACTTTTGCTCCAAATTCTGTTGCTTTTTCAGTAGCATATTGTGCAACGTTTCCAGAACCAGAAACTACAACTGTTTTACCTGAAAAAGAATCTCCTTTTGTTTTTAACATGTTTTGTGCAAAATACACATCTCCATAACCTGTTGCTTCTGGTCTAATTAAAGATCCTCCCCAAGAAGCACCTTTTCCTGTTAAAACACCAACAAACTCATTGCGTAATTTTTTATATTGACCGAACATAAATCCGATTTCTCTTCCTCCAACTCCCATATCTCCAGCAGGAACATCTGTATTTGCTCCAATATGACGGAATAATTCTGACATAAATGCTTGACAAAATATCATTACTTCTCTGTCTGATTTTCCTTTTGGATCAAAATCAGAACCTCCTTTTCCTCCACCCATTGGTAAAGTTGTTAAAGAATTTTTAAATACTTGTTCAAATCCTAAGAATTTTAAGATTGATAAGTTTACTGATGGGTGAAAACGCAAACCTCCTTTATATGGTCCAATTGCTGAATTAAATTCAACTCTATAACCTCTATTTACTTGTGTTTCTCCCTTATCATCAACCCAAGGAACTCTAAATAAAATTGTTCTTTCTGGTTCAACCATTCTTTCTAACAATTTTTTTCCTTGATATTTAGGATTGTTTTCTATAAACGGAATTACAGTTTCTGCAACTTCATGTACAGCTTGTAAAAATTCAGGTTCGTTAGAATTACGTTGTTTTACGTAATCCATAAAAGCATTTATTTTAGATTCCATAGTTTTTAAATCTATTAGTTATGTATTTATTAATTTAAAGCTGCAAAGATAGCTCTTTTTCAAATCTTTAAAATCAAAACTGAATTTTATTTTACATGTAAATAACTCTTTCCGTTTGCGGTGTATTGTTTCGTTTAAAAATCATAAATTTGCAACCTAATTATTGGCGAAAATTAAGATGTTAGACAAAGTTAAAGAACTGATTGGCGATGTAAAAGCGTTTAAAGCTTCTTCTAAAGAAGAAGTGGAAGCGTTTAGAATAAAGTATTTAGGCAGTAAAGGACTGTTAAAAGAATTGTTTTCGGAGTTTAAAAATGTAGATGCGGCGTTGCGTAAAGATTTTGGACAAGCATTAAATACGTTGAAAAAATATACTGAAGAAAAAGTTACTGAGTTAACCGAAAACCTAGAGATTTCTGCTGAAGAAAAAAACAGTTACGGTGATTTAACGCGTCCTTCTGAACCTATTGAATTAGGCTCTCGTCATCCAATATCGTTGGTAAAGAATCAAATTGTTGAGGTTTTTAACAGAATTGGTTTTACCGTTTCTGAAGGTCCAGAAATTGAAGATGATTGGCACAACTTTACTGCATTAAACTTACCTGAATATCATCCGGCAAGAGATATGCAGGATACTTTTTTTATTGAACAAAATCCAGCTATTTTGTTAAGAACACACACCTCTTCTGTGCAAGTTAGATATATGGAAAATAACACGCCCCCAATAAGAACCATTTCTCCTGGAAGAGTTTTTAGAAACGAAGATATTTCTGCTAGAGCACATTGTATTTTTCATCAAGTAGAAGGTTTATATATTGACACCGATGTTTCTTTTGCTGATTTAAAACAAACCTTATTGTATTTTACTAAAGAGATGTTCGGAAAATCCAAGATTCGTTTACGCCCTTCTTATTTCCCTTTTACGGAGCCAAGTGCTGAAGTAGATATTTACTGGGGACTAGAAACGGAGACAGATTACAGAATTACCAAAGGAACGGGTTGGTTAGAA
The DNA here is from genome assembly GCA_041689245.1 of Flavobacteriaceae bacterium. Classification (GTDB taxonomy): domain Bacteria; phylum Bacteroidota; class Bacteroidia; order Flavobacteriales; family Flavobacteriaceae; genus Polaribacter. Next base: position 2,555 of record JBDNGO010000069.1, read on the forward strand.
ATTATGGGTTGTGGAATGGTTGATCCGAACGTATTGAAAAATGCGAATATAGATCCTGCTATATATTCAGGTTATGCATTCGGAATGGGAATTGAGCGTATTGCAATGCTGTTATATCAAATACCTGATATTAGAATGTTTTATGAAAATGACAAACGTTTTTTAGAGCAGTTTAAGTCGGTTATTTAAGCTGAATTTTGTTCAGCTTCTTATAAAAATTTCTTTATGTTGATAAAAAAGAATCTTTTTCTTCTTATTTCTAGTATTGGTTTAATTGTTTTTGGTTTGAATGAATTTTTTGAATTTATTCCTTTCAAAAAAAATTCTCTTATTATAGGAATCCTTTCTCTTTTAAATTTTGTTTTTATAATTAAAATGCTAAATAAAGAAAATAATTTAAAGTAATGC
>JBDNGO010000070.1:0-15487 GCA_041689245.1 Flavobacteriaceae bacterium
AAGTATCCTAATGGAAAAATCACAAGAAGCACGCTACATTAAGCGAACCCAAAAAGACTATTCGATGTCTTTTAAATTAGAAGTTGTACAAGCAATAGAGCAAGGAAAGACTTCTATTATCCAAGTTAAGAAAGACTATGCCTTTGTACATTATGAGTTAAAAGAGTTTTCGAAATGTCAGTTCGAATTGACATAATGTATCAAAATGCAGAACATTTTATTACTTATTTAATTCTTCTCTAATGTTTTTGGCTTTTGCTTTTATAGCCGATTTTGTTTTTTTAATTTCTGATGTAATAAGTGAAATATCAGAAACCATATCAGAGGTTGTATCGGCAGATTTTACATACCAATCTTCCCAAGCAGCAATTATTTCTAGTTGAGTTTTAACGTCTTCTCCTTTTTCAATCGCTAATTTGCTTTGTTTTAATTCTTCATTTAAACGAGAAATAGCAGCATTTTCAATAGTTTTCAATACTTTTTTTGCCGTATTTACATCAGAGTTTAGCAATTCCAACCCAGAAACTAAAGCTGCTGTTCCAACATTTTTTAACGTTGTTTTAGAAACTTTATCGATTCTGTCATTATCCGTATGATAAAATTGATCTGTAAAATGCCAAAATAAAACACTCGGAATATTTTCTCTTAAAAACGGAACATGATCACTTCCTCCTTCAAACGGATTTGTATTTACAGTCCAATTTGCACGTTTTCCTTGTGCTTTAAATTTTTCAATCACAAAATCGTTCAGATAATGTGGTTTCATATCTTCTACTTTTAATTTTCTTCCGCCCCATTCTGTGTGTTTGTCATTTCCTCGTGTCCAAATTGCACTTGGATCTGGCATTTTTTCGATTAAAAAAGTTCCGCCAGTTTTTTCGGTATCTTCTCCAACCATGTCTAAAGAAATCCCCCAAACAATATCTTTTGCTCTAATACTATCTTCTTTCACGTATCTTCCTGTCGAAACAATTTCATCTCCCCATAAAAACGTTAATGTTCTCTTCGGATTAATTTTTCCTTCTTTCACCAGTTTAGCCGTAACAGATGCCATTTCTAGAGCTGCACCAACACCAGAAGCATTATCGTTTGCTCCAGGTTCTTGAATGTGAGCGCTAAAAACCAAACGTTTGTTAGGTTGTTCACTTCCTTTAATATCGGCAACAATTGTTAATTCTGCTGATTTATAAATCTTTGTTTCAACGGTAACATTTAAGTTTACTTTTCCTTTTGCTAAAGCATTTTTCAAACGTTCTTTTGCTGTAAATGACATGGCAATTCCCCAAGATTTCTGAACTGAATCTAAAGGAACAGAACGAAACTGAATTGATGTTGTGTTTTTTTCTGGTTGTAAATACTTAGGATTGCTGTATGTAATTACACCAATTGCTCCACCTTCTACAACTGCAGTTTTAAAAATTATTGAAGGACTTGTTTCTGCAAAAACAATTTTCCCTTTTACATTCGTTGTTTTTAATTTCTTTACATCTTCAATATAAATTACTTCTGCAGTTACACCTTCTTTTGGTGTGCTATACGAATTTAAAGCAATCATATTTCTGTTGGTTATATGAGCTAATAAGGGTTCTTTTTCTCCATTAATGATTACACTTGCATCTACAGACTCCCATGTTGGTCTTTTTAACGGACGTGTTTCTATTCTATACGTTAACACATCTTTATCGGTAGCTTTTTCTTCTAAAACATATCCGTCTTTTTCTAATTGCTCTGCAATTCTGTACACGCTTTTATTAAAGCCTGTATTACCAACAACACGCCAGTATTTTTCTACAAACGAAATGGTTTCGAATGCTAAATCTCCTTTAAATTCTTGATTGATTACATCATAATATTCTGATGTTTTTAATTGGTTATTGGTAGTACACGCAATAAAACCGAAAGTAATAATTGCAGCAATTGCAGCATATTTTTTAAACATAATAAATTAATTTTGATACTCTAATACTACGCTTTTTCTATGAAATAATGGATTTTACTTTTTGTCATTACTGACAATGAACGAAAGACGTTACTTGTTCGGAGTATTTCACCAATTTGATAAATCAACAAACGATTTGGAACAGGAAAAATTCTATAAGAAATTAATGGCTAAAAAATAAAAATACAGTTTAGAACAACCCACATAGTTCATTGCGGCGGATTTTCCCTTAAGATAAAAATCCGGTGATTCCCCAATGTTCGTTTTTATTTCCTATTTTTATCTTTATAAGCCACAATTATGGCTATCCGTTAGCTGTGCCTCTCTATGCCATACATAGTTGACGTTAGGTGTCATAAATTCAGAATCCTAAAAATATTATATGAAAGCTATTGTCTTAAATCAAAAAATATATAAACTTGAAATAAAAGATGTTGATAAACCTATTATCTCAAACTCCGCTGTTTTGGTTAAATTAAAAGCCGCGTCTCTTAATCATCATGAGCTTTGGACACTCAAAGAAAAGAAGCTAAGTAATGATTCAAATATCATATTGGGATCAGATGGCGCAGGAATAATAGTGAGTGTGGGTGCTAATGTAAAGGGCTTAAAAGAAGGAGATGAAGTTGTTATAAATCCATCTTTAAATTGGGGAACAAATAGCAAAGTACATGGGGGAAATTATGAAATTTTAGGATTTCCTAAACACGGAACTTTTGCTGAGTATATTTCCATCAACCAACAATATGTATATCATAAACCTGAACACCTTTCATTTGAAGAAGCAGCAGCGCTTCCATTGGCTGGATTAACAGCATATCGAGCATTATTTACTAGAGGAGAATTTGAAAAAGGTAACAAAATTTTAATTAATGGAATTGGCGGAGGCGTTGCGTTATTCGTTTTAAGTTTTGCCGTTGCATTAGGTGCTAAAGTATATGTTACATCAGGAAATGACCATAAGATACTTAAAGCAATAGAGTTAGGTGCTAAAGGAGGTGTTAATTATAAAGAAAGCAATTGGAGTGCCAAATTATTACAGATGACCAATGGTTTTGATGTTATAGTAGATAGTGCTGCTGGTGAAGGTTTTAAAGAATTGACAGAAATGACAAACCCAGGTGCTCGAATTGCGTTACTTGGGCGAACCGCAGGTAATATTCAAAACTTAAGCCCTAGTATCATTTTCTGGAAACAGATATCAATTCATGGTACAACCATGGGAAGTAATGAAGAATTTAAAAAAATGATAACCTTCATTTCTTCTGAGAAAATACGTCCCGTTATTGACTCTATTTATTCCATTCAAGATATCAACTTGGCTTTTGACAAAATGGCTAAAGGCGAACAATTTGGAAAAATCGTCATCAACATGGATAAATTTAACAACGACATCTAACTATGTATAAAAATAATAGCCGATATAATTTCAAAATCATGGGTTTCTCCTTGATTCTACTCCATCGTAAAGACAAAATTTATGTTTTTTAACTCACTTGATTTTGCTGTTTTCCTGCCGATAGTTTTTATACTTTATTGGTTTGTGCTAAACAAAAACCTAAAACAGCAAAACTTTTTCATAGTAGCTGCAAGTTATTTATTTTATGGCTGGTGGGACTGGAGGTTTCTATCCTTGATACTTTTCAGTACAATTATTGACTATTCAGTTGGACGAAAACTCAGAACAGAAGGAAATCAAACTAAACGCAAAATTTTACTTTGGATAAGTATTTTCGTAAATCTTGGTTTTCTTGGTTTTTTTAAATATTATAATTTTTTTCTTGACAATTTTATAACTGCTTTTTCATTTTTTGGGACAGAAATAAAAGCGAACTCTTTAAATATCATTTTACCTGTTGGCATTAGCTTTTATACTTTTCAAACAATAAGCTATACAATAGACGTTTACAAACGAAAATTAGAGCCAACAAAAGATTTTATCGCATTCTCTGCATTTGTAAGTTTCTTTCCACAATTAGTTGCCGGCCCAATCGAAAGGGCGTCACATTTACTTCCTCAGTTCTATAAAGAAAGAAAGTTTAATTACACATTAGCTGTTGATGGGATGCGTCAAATACTTTGGGGTTTATTTAAGAAGATTGTAATTGCCGACAATTGTGCTGAGTTCGCTAATCAAATATTCAACAATTCAACTGATATGAATGGAAGCACTTTGGTCTTAGGTGCTTTGTTTTTTACTTTCCAAATTTATGGTGATTTTTCTGGTTATTCTGATATCGCAATTGGAACTTCACGCTTGTTTGGTTTTGACCTAATGAGAAATTTTAACTTTCCTTATTTCTCAAGAGACATTGCCGAGTTTTGGAGACGATGGCATATTTCACTTTCAACTTGGTTTAGGGATTATCTTTATATTCCATTGGGTGGAAGTCGGGGTGGTACCTGGATAAAAGTTCGCAATACTTTTATCATTTTCATTGTTAGTGGATTCTGGCACGGAGCAAATTGGACTTTTATCGTTTGGGGAGCATTAAATGCTATTTACTTTTTACCTCTTTTGCTTACTAAAAATAATCGCAACAATTTAAATATAATAGCCCAAGGAAAAAACTTCCCAAATATTACAGAATTTTCTCTTATGCTGCTAACTTTTAGCTTGACTGTTTTCGCATGGATATTTTTTAGAGCAAATAACATTGAACATGCATTGAGCTATATTTCCGAAATATTTTCTTCTTCACTTTTTTCTTTACCAAAGTTTGCCGGAATGAGTAGGGCTTTAATAACAATTTCTCTTGTTGCTCTTTTTACTTTAATTGAATGGAAAGGACGAGAAGAACAATACGCAATTGCAAATTTGGGCTTAAAGTGGAAGCGTCCGTTAAGATATGCAATGTATTATCTGATTATTATTGCAATTTTTTGGTTTGGCGGTAAAGAACAACAATTTATTTACTTTCAATTTTAAATGTAGGTTATGAAAAATTTTGGAATTAAAATATTAATATTCAGCTTACCTGCTTTGATCTTTGTTATATCAACTTCAACATTCTATCTCTTTACAAAGTTAAAGATTGATTCAAAATTTAAAGAGATATCCGAATATGAATGCTTACTAATGGGTGACTCTCAAATGCAACGTCTTAATGGGGAGCTAATCGCTAAAAGGACAAAAAATCTAGCAAGCTCAGGCGAACATTATTATTTTACATATAATAAATTACGGAAATTGGTTGAAAATAAAAACCATAAAATAAATAAAGTAATTTTAGGAGTGTCAATCCATAATTTTGCTCCAGTTTATAATAGGCTGTTCAATATTGATTTTCCAGAAGGTAAGGGCAGCTTTGAAAGATATTTATATTTTATTCCATTATTTGACAATTCTAAATTCACAAACCATCTTAGTCAATTGCCAATATTCAATTTTATTTCAGGTGTTTATTTTACACCTGATTGGGGAGGATTCTATGAGTCAAATAATTCAAACCCCACCACAGAAATAATTAACCGTTCATTTAATATGCATTTTTCAATAATAAAAAACGAAAAAAAATTTAGCAATTATCAAAGAATCTACCTTTACAAAATAGATAGCTTGTGCACAGTAAACAATATCGATTTAACACTAATATCTACACCATACCACATCAAATACAAAGAACAAATTAAACCTGAATATTATAGTTTTTTGTATGAGACACTCCGTAAATTAAAGAATAGAAATTATATTGGATTTTTGTATGACAAAACAGACCCAAATTTTATGTCAGACGCAATTCACTTAAATAAAATTGGTGCAAAATATTATTCTAAAATAATTATTAAAAAAATGAATGCACAAAAGCACAACAAAGAACTGAGGTAAAAAACAAACTCGTATCACAGGTTTTATAAATATAACAATATTATAAAAAAAATTGAAGTCTCTAAACCAAATCATGTTTGGATATCGGATATTACTTATATCAGAACCATAAAAGGTTTTTGCTCTTTGGCGCTTATTACATATCTATATTCTAGAAAAATAGTAGGCTATATCATTGTGGGAAAGCCCTTAATAAAGCTAAAAATAGTAAAGGAGTCATTATCCTTCAGACAGAGACATACAGTATTGTAGCAATATATACACAAATACTAAAAAAGAAAAAAATAAACATTAATTAAGACAGAAGAAAATTATTGTTACAGAAATGCAATAGCAGAAAGAGTTAACGTTATTTTAAAAGATGGGTTTTATCTAAATCAGACCTTTATGAACTTGGAAAATGCTAAAAGAGCAGCAAAAAATGCAATCAAATTATACAACGAAATAAGATTACACTTATCTTTATACTTTAAAACACCAAATATGGTATGCAAATTATCAGCGTAAAATTAATTTTAACCTGTAGCCGTATTTCAGAACAAAACATAGAAACAAACCGAAAAATAGATGATAAAAAACTTACTACTAACACCATTCCAGAAATTTGTTAAAACTGAAAGTTTAGCAGGAATGTTACTTTTTGGAGCGACTATTATTGCTCTATTTTGGGCAAATTCAATATATGGCGAATATTATGAAAATTTATTGCAGCACGAAATTGGAATATCGTTTCAAAGTTTTGAATTAAAAAAACCCTTAATTCTTTGGATAAATGATGGCCTAATGACTGTTTTCTTTTTCTTAATTGGTTTAGAACTAAAAAGAGAATTACTTATTGGAGAAATAAACACAGTAAAAAAAGCTGCCTTTCCTTTTATTGCAGCATTAGGTGGTGTTTTAGTTCCTGTTGCTTTATATTTATTTTTAAATCAAGATCCCGCTACATCTAAAGGTTGGGGCATTCCAATGGCAACTGATATTGCTTTTGCATTGGCCGTTTTAAGTACATTAGGTAAAAGAGTTCCTATAAGTCTTAAAATATTTCTTACCGCTTTTGCTATTATAGATGATATTGCCGCAGTTCTTGTAATTGCTATATTCTATAGTGTAGATATAAATTGGAGTTTTATTATGTATGGAGTTATACTCATTAGCTTTTTAGCAATCCTGTATTACAAAAAGAAATTTTCATTTTCAATAGGTATAATTTTAGCAGTTATTATTTGGTGTTTATTTTTAAAATCAGGAGTGCATCCTACAATTGCAGGCGTTCTTTTGGCTTTTACAGTTCCAATAAAAAGAAGAATAAATATAACATTATTTTCAAATCATCTTAGCACTATTTCCAATAAAATTCTATCAGCATCCGACAATGATGAAAAACATTTACTCACAAAGGGTGAATTAAAATGTATAGATAATTTAGATGATTTAACTTGTGAAGTTCGCTCACCCTTGCAACATCTCGAAAATAAACTTCATAGTTTAGTTGCTTATTTCGTGTTACCTATTTTTGCCTTTGCAAATGCTGGAGTTGTTATTAGCTTGAGCTATGATTTTAATTTTTCATTAATGATAAATATTGCTCTTAGTTTATTTGTTGGGAAATTTGTTGGTGTTGCACTATTCTCTTATTTAGGAATTAAGCTTAAAATTGCTGAACTGCCCAGAGGTTTAAATTTAAAACAAATATTAGGAATTTCAGCCATTGCAGGAGTAGGTTTTACAATGTCAATTTTTATAGGTAATTTAGCTTTTTATGGTGATTTGATTAGTATAAATTCAGTAAAAGTAGGGGTTATTATAGGCTCATTAATTTCAGGAATTGTAGGATATACTATTTTAAAACTAACAAGTAAATAAAGATTGTATATTGCTCTGAAAAAAGAATGACGCTACATAAAAACGTGTATAATTAACTGCTTTTAAAGAATATAAAACAGTTCTTTGATTCTCAAAATTTTAGTACCTTGTTTGCAAAACACAGCTAAACAATAAATTGTTTTGCTTAATTAAAAAACGAACCAATGTTTACAAATCTTAACAAAAAACTCGCATTTATTTTATGTTTCATTTTTTTAGGAACAACACAATTTTCTTCTGCTCAAAAAAAATGGAATAAAAGAAAAGTTGAATCTTTAAAAAAAGAAGTTTCTCAAATTGTACAAGCCAATCATAAGCAATCTCAAGTAATGGTTGATAAAATTTTCAGTTTTTCTGAATTAGGTTTTCAAGAATATGAATCTTCTAAATACTTAACAGGTATTCTAGAACAAAATGGTTTTGAAATTGAACGATCTGTTTCTGGAATTCCAACTGCTTGGTTTGCTAGATGGTCTAATGGTGACGGGCCCGTTATTGCCTTAGGAAGCGATGTTGATTGTATTCCAAAAGCATCTCAATATCCAGGTGTTGCATATCATAAACCAATTGTAGAAGGAGCGCCTGGTCATGGCGAAGGACACAACTCAGGAATTCCATTAAACATTACTGCTGTACTTGCAGTGAAAAAAATTATGGAACGAGAAAATATTGGCGGAACACTTATTTTATGGCCAGGAATTGCAGAAGAATTAGTTGCCGCAAAAGCTTGGTACACAAGAGATGGCCTTTTTGATAAAATAGACATGTGTATTTTTACACATGTAAGTAGTGATTTGGGTGTTTCTTATGGAGAAGCAAGTGGTACAGGATTAATTTCTGTAGAATATACTTTTGAAGGAGAGTCTGCACATTCTGCTGGTTCGCCTTGGCGTGGACGTAGTGCTTTAGACGCTGCTGAATTAATGAGTGTTGGTTGGAATTATAAAAGAGAGCATTTGCATCCGTTAAAAAGATCTCACTCAATTTTTACAGATGCAGGAGACCAACCAAACGTGGTTCCTTCTAAAGCATCTATCTGGTATTATTTTAGAGATGTTACGTATGATGGAATTATGGAAATGTATAAAGAAGCAAATGATGTAGCAAAAGGAGCTGCTTTAATGACAAAAACAACAGTAAAATCCAAAATCCTTGGAACTGCTTGGCCGAGACATTTTAACAAAACTATTGCAGAAACTATGTATGAGAATATTAAAACTGTAGGGTTACCAATATGGTCAGAAAAAGATCAAATTCTTGCTAAAGCGGTTCAAATAGAAGTAAAATCATCTATAATTGAAGGTTTAAGTGATAAATTAATTCCTTTAGGATTGCCTATTAAAACTCCGATTAGTGGCGGTTCAGACGATATTGGTGATGTTTCATGGAAAGTACCAACAGTAACATTAAGCTATCCTTCAAATATTCCTGGTTTACAAGGGCATCATTGGAGTAATGCTATTGCAATGGCAACGCCAATTGCACATAAGGGTGTTACAACTGGAGCAAAAGTTGAAGCAATGACAATTATTGATTTTTTATTAAAACCCAACTTATTAAAAGAGGCAAAAGACTATTTTAATAATAAACAACGTGAAAAAACATCGTATAAACCAATGATTTCTGCCGACGACTTACCACCAATTTATCTAAATAAAGACAAACAACAACAATTTAGACCTCAACTAGAGAAGTTTTATTATAACGAAAAAAAGTTTGATACCTATTTAGAACAATTGGGTGTTACGTATCCAACATTAAAAAAAGATAAAAAATAATTAGTTACTAATTCAATTATATAAAAATCCTCGCGCTTTCTTTCTATAATGTGCAAGGATTTTTTATCTACTAAATATCTTAATTCTTCTCTTTTATCAAATAAATATACACCGGATAATGATCACTATATCCGCCGGTATAACCACCATTTGAAAAACTTCTATACGGATACCCTTTATAACGTCCTTTTTTATTGGTTAAAAAACGTTTGTTAAAAATCATAGCTTTAAACATTTTATAAGAAGAATAGTCTTTATCTCCTGTGTCTAAAGCTTGAGAAGTAAAAAATATTTGATCAAATAAATTAATATTATCTCTGTAACCTGTTGTATTAAAACCCTGTTTGTGCATTTCTTCAAACGGATTGTACAAATCACCTTCTTTTACCTCTTTCTTTTTCCCTTTTGTTTTTAATACATTTTTAAAACTAGAATCGGTTGGGTTGTCATTAAAATCTCCCATGCTAAAGATTTTTGCATTCGGTTCTGTTTCTCTAATTTTTTCAATAATTTTTGTATTCTGATACGCAGCTTTTTCACGTAACTGCCTACTTGCCGCTTCGCCACCACTTCTAGAGGGCCAGTGATTTACAATTACATGAATTAATTCATCATCTAAATACCCAGAAACCAATAATTGATCTCTTGTATACACTCTAAAATTATCTCTAAAAATAGCGGGTGTAAACGATTGGTGATGTATGGGTTTAAAATATTTTTTTTGATATAACAAGGCTACATCAATTCCTCTTTTGTCTAGCGATTCGTAATGAATAATATCATAATTCCTTTTTATTAGATATTTTGATTTTATCAAATCTTCTAAAACCGCTCGATTTTCAATTTCTGAAATTCCAATGATTGCCGGACCCGTTTTTGCATCCTCAAATCCAATTTGAGAAATGACACTTCCTAACTTGTCTATTTTATCCCAATACACTTTAGATTTATTTCCTTTCAACTCCATCATCGGACTTGCTTCGTCGTTTTTATTTGGGTTGTTAATTGTATCGAATAAATTTTCGACATTATAAAAAGCAAGTGTTCTAATGGTATATTGATTCGTTTTTGATTGTGCATTTATGAGTAAAGAGATACACATAAAGCCTCCTAAGAGAAGTGTTTTTTTCATTTTGCAAGTTTTATTACAAATATAAACAATTTTAAACCTTGCCTATTTTACTGAAAATCTAGTAGTTAAATTATTTTTTATATCTTTAAATAAAAAATTGAACACTATGAAAAAGATCATCTTAATGATGTTCTTGACGGTTATTTTCTGCCCGAAAGTTTCTGCTCAGAACATTGTAAAAGGTATTGTGGTTGATATCAATTCCGAAAAACCCATTATGGGAGTTTCTATTGCTATACAGTCAAACACTACCAAAACTAATGTAAACGGAATGTTTATTTTAGAAAACCTCCCCAACGGAAAATTTATTGTACGTATTCGTTTTAAAGGCTATGAAACGCAAAATTTCCCAATTCAATTATCCGGAAAAACAATCGATTTAGGTACTGTTTTATTTTACGAAGACATTTCTGTAGCTCAAGATTTAAGTACAATTACCATTACAGATGATGAATTAAATGACGATAATGGTACTGCTTTTAATATTTCTGGATTATTACAATCTTCAAAAGATGTTTATTTAAGATCTGCGGCATTTGAATTTAGCGCATCGTTTTTTAGAGTTAGAGGGTTGGATTCTGACAATGCTCCATTGTTAATCAATGGAATTGAAATGAACAAAATTTACACCGGAAGACCACAATGGAGTAATTGGGGCGGATTAAATGATGTGCTCAGAGAACAAGAATTTAGTTCTGGTTTAGCGCCATCAAACTTTACTTTTGGAGGAGTTTTAGGTTCTACAAACATTAATGTTAGAGCTTCTAAAGCTAGACCTGGAGGAAGAATTTCCTATTCTTCTGCCAATAGGACTTACGAGTACAGAATTATGGCAACGTATTCTTCTGGATTATTGAGAAATAATTGGGCTTTTACAATCTCTGCTAGTAGAAGAGCAGGAAAAGAAGGTTTTAACGACGGCACTTTTTACGCCGCAAATTCAATTTTTGTTTCAATCGAGAAAAAAATAAATGACTCTCACAGCATAAATCTTACTTCTTTTTACACTCCAAATCAAAGAGGAAAATCGTCTCCAAACACCCAAGAAGTGTATGATTTAAAAGGAATTCAATACAATTCGTATTGGGGAATGCAAAACGAAAGAATTAGAAATTCTAGAGAAAAAAGAATTGTAGAGCCCATCGTAATGTTAAATCATTACTGGGCACTTAATGATTATACCACTTTAAACACCAATGTTGCGTATCAGTTTGGAGAAGTTGCAAATAGTAGAATAAATTATAACGGAAGTAAAATTGATGGCTCCATAAATGGCATTCCAATAATTGTGAGTTTAGGTGGCTCTAATCCAGATCCAACCTATTATCAAAAACTACCAAGTTATGGTTTAAGACAAGGGTATAGCAATATCTATGAAATGGAAAAAAACTTTATACATAATGGTCAATTAGATTGGACACGTTTATATCAAGGAAATTTAAATCCATTTAATAAAGGATATGCTACCTATGTTTTATATGAAGATAGAAATGATGACAAACAGTTTTCTGTAAACTCAATTTTCGAAACTGAGATTAACGAAAATAGTACCTTAAACGCTTCTGTACAATACAGATATTTTAGTTCAGACAACTTTGCTAAAGTGACAGATTTATTAGGAGGAACAAAATATTTAGATGTAGATTCTTTTGCAGATACAAACAGTTTAAAACAAAACGATGTAAACAACCCGAATAGAGAAGTTACAGTTGGCGATACATTTAAATACAATTTTAATTTAACTACTAATATCTTAAACGGATTTGTCCAAGCACAATTTAAATACAATAAAATAGATTTTTACGTTGCAGCAAGTGTTTCAAATACAACTCACCTACGAGATGGATATTATCTAAACGGAAAATTTGTCGCAGAAAATGCTTCTTTCGGTACATCTGAAAAACCATCTTTTACAAATTATGGATTTAAAGGCGGCGCAACTTATAAATTTACAGGACGTCATTTAGTAGATGCAAATGTTGGCTATTTAACAAAAGCACCAACGCTACGTAATACCTTTTCTAACTCAAGAGTCAACAACGATGTAGTTGAAAATTTAACAAGTGAGAAAATTTTTTCTGCTGATGCAAGTTATATTTTTAGAAGTCCAATGTTCCAAGCGAAAGTAACAGGTTATTACGCAAAAATTAAAAATGCAACAGAAGTTTCATTTTATTATGCAGACGGAATTGGAGGAAGCGGTTCAGATTATACAGCTTTTGTTCAAGAGATTTTAACCCAAATCGATAAAAAACATTTTGGAGTAGAATTAGGTTTGGAAGCACAAGTTACTGCGGCAATCAAATTAAAAGGAGCTGCAAATATTGGTCAATATATATATGACAACAATCCAATATTAACCTTAAAATCTGAAGTTGAAGGATTTCAATTTGAACCTAGACCATCAAACTTAAAAAACTACAAAATAGCTGCAGGACCACAACAAGCATATTCTGTAGGATTTGAATATAGAGATCCTGATTATTGGTGGATTGGAGCTACCATCAATTTCTTTGCAAATGCGTTTGTAGATGTTACACCGTTAACAAGAACAAGCAATTTTGCTGATAATGGCGGAATTCCTTTTAACGATTATGATCCTGAATTAGCAAAACAATTATTACAACAAGAAAATTTTGGTGGCTATAATGTTATCAATTTAATTGGCGGAAAATCTTGGAAAATTAACGATTACTACGTGAGTATTTTTGCAAGTGTTAGCAACTTACAAAACACCAAATACAAAACTGGTGGCTTTGAACAAGGTAGAAATGCAAATTATAGAGAATTACGGGATGATAAAGCACTAAACACTCCAATTTTTGGAGCTAAATATTGGTACGGAAGAGAAGCAACGTACTTTTTGAATGTCAACTTTAGATTTTAATTATTATGAAAAATTTACTAAAAAACACAACTATGAAAACAACTAAAATATATAACATCGTTACAATTCTTATCTTGGCATTTACGCTGAACTCTTGTGTACAAAACACAGATTTTACTGTGCCGGATGTAACTATTAAAGACCCAAATATTACAACAAATTCTACTTTAGATAAAGTAAAAACGGCTTTACAACAAGAGTTTTTTTCTAATGAAAAGTTAGTATTTACATTTCCTATAAATGAAAATAATCCCACATTTATTGAAACTTACGTAATTTCATCGGATGCAACTGGTAATTTTTATAAAAAACTAATTGTTCAAGACAAACCAGAAAATCCAACTGCTGGAATTGAAGTTTTAATTAACAAATCAGCTTTAAGTGATTTGTTTACCATCGGACAAAAAATTTATATCAAATTAGATGGTTTATCGGTTTCGTATGATGACGGGCAAAGTGAAGTGAACCCCATAAATTTAGCTCCAGGAAAATATTCGTTAGGTTTTTTAAAAGGTGGTAGAACAACAGAAATTCCAACAGCAGCCATCAGCAATTACCTTTTTAGAACCTCAACAATTGCCACAATAATTCCTCAAAAAATTACTATAGAAACGGCAACAGATGCAGCTATTAACACATTCGTTCGAATAGAAAATGCGCAATTTGATATTTCTCAAAAAGGAAAAACTTTTTCTGGAGAAAAATATGATGAATATGACGGTTTTCGATATCTTTTTGAATGTGGTACAGAACATACACTTAGATTACAAACGAGTACTTTTTCTAGTTTTAAGTCTATTCTAATACCTGAAGGACAAGGACAAATTGATTTTATTTTATCTAAAGATTATGCTGCAGAATTTTTAGTTGCAATTGTAAATTCACCAGCAAATATTACTTTTACAAATACCACAAGATGCGATCCTGTCTTTTTAAATTGTGATGCAAACACGAGTGCAGGAAGTACTATTTTAATAAATGAAGCTTTTGAAAACATTAAAAATAATTCGCATTTACTAAAAGCAGGTTGGTTAAACATCAATGCAAATGGTGGTAAAAACATCTTTAAATCTAAAACAAAAAACGGCAATAGAGTTATAGAAATGTCTGCTTATGGAACAGGAGAAAATCCTTTAGAAACGTGGTTAATTTCTCCAGCAATCAATTTAGACACAACCACAAACGAAACGTTAACTTTTGACACAAACACTGGGTATGATAATGGAAAAGCTTTAAATGTATTTATTTCTTCAGATTTTTATGGAGATGTAAAAACGGCTACTTGGACTCAAATTAATGCTGACTTATCTGAAGGTCCAGGGAATGATTTTTCAAACTTTTTTACCAAATCTGGGGACATTAGTTTATCGTGTTTGTCTGGCACAATCAACATTGCTTTTAAATATTTTGGTGGTGATGGAAGTGTTACTACAACTGCACAAATAGATAATGTAAAAATTACTGGAAACTAATTTATATAGAAAACCTCATCATTTATACTGAATTTATTTCAGGAAATGATGAGGTTTTTTCTTAATTCAAGTTTCGCTTTTCTATAAAAAAGCGTTTTAATATTGTGCTGCATTCATTTTCTAAAATACCACCAACAACTTTTGTTTTTGGATGAATAGTAGTTTTCAATTTTAAAAAACCGCGTTCTAATTCAGAAGCTCCATACACGATTTTTCCTAATTGTGCCCAATAACTTGCGCCTGCGCACATTTGACAAGGTTCTAACGTTACATATAACGTACACTCTTTTAAATACTTTCCTCCTAAATAATCTGCCGCTGCCGTAAATGCTTGCATTTCTGCATGCGCTGTTACATCGTTTAAGGTTTCTGTTAAGTTATGTGCTCTTGCTATAATTTGTTCTTTAAAAACGATGATTGCTCCAACCGGAACTTCTCCTTTATCTAAAGCTGTTGCTGCTTCTTCTAAAGCTTTTTTCATAAAATAAACATCATCAAAAGGAGTCATCATTATAAAAGAATATTTTTTCAATAATACAAAAAGAAAATCAGATGTAAAACTCGTACTTTTGCTTTATGTCAACAAA
>JBDNGO010000071.1:0-125501 GCA_041689245.1 Flavobacteriaceae bacterium
AGATATATTTTATGTATCCTTTTTTGCATCGACCAAAAAAGAACGAAAGAAATTCACTGAATAACATCGAAGACAAATAAGACGTTGCGAGATTGCCACGTCGTTACACTCCTCGCAATGACAAAACAATGTGTAATAACGAGACTTACTAAAGAAAGGCGTGGTTATCTCATTGAAAAAACAAACTTCTTTATAGAGAGAGAGATTGCCACAGCCCGCCCCGCCAAAGGTCGGGTAGGCAAGGGGTCAATTCTTCTTATTAAAAGGTTACTGGAATTTAAAATTGATATTGCTGACACAAATAATAACGCTAGCCTAGACGATGACTTTAACTTTTAGTCTTAGTTTGAGTCAAAGTTAGCGTCAGAGTTACACTAACTGCAAGACTCAAAAAGTCAAAATTTTTATTTTTCAGCAAGCCGTCTAAAAACCTCTAAATATTGATCTGTAATGTAATCCCAATTGTATTTATCAGTGATGCCCAAGTGTGAATTCTGACGTAAATTTTTAATTTTCTTAGGATACTGATCTGCAGAATTTATTTGTTGCCGTACAGCTTCCTGATTTTTCTCAAAATAAATCCCGTATAAACCGTTGGCTAACATTTCTTTGTTAAAAACGGTATTTAAAGCCAAAATAGCACAGCCATACCCCATGGCTTTAATCATAGTTGGATTCGTTCCTCCAAACTCATGACCGTGTACATACACATAACAATGATGGTACAAAGCCGCTAAAACTTCAGGGTCATACACATAACCCGTAAAAATAAGTCTCTCGTCTTTTAGCGCTTTTAACGTATCGGCATAAGCATCTTTGTAAAAGACATCGCCCACAACAACCATTTTTTTTGTTGAATTTGAGGCTAAAAAACCTTTCACAATAACATCGGCATTGTTATCGGGAATCATACGTCCAACAACTAAATAATATTCTTCTGGCGTAATAGGCCATTGTTGAATCAAAGAGGGATCTTCTGATTTTTTTACTGTGGCGCCATAAGCAATCACTACCGACTCTTTTTTAAATGTGTTTAGGTATACCTTACGCATCTCATCAGAATCATTTATAATTTGATCGTATAAAATTGTTGACAACCGAGCTGCTGTTTTAAAATATATGGCGCCTAAACCTTTCCATTTAGGACGTAACCATTCTAAACCATCCACGTTTATAGCCGTCCGTTTTCTAAATATTTTTGATATTAAACCAAAAGGACCATTGGCTGCATTTACAGCAAAAATAACATCTACATCAGATACTACTGCATGGGACATAGATAAAAAAGAATGTATTAATTGACTTAGCGATTTTGTTTCGATAGTAGGCACATATACCAACTTTATGCCGTTTACAAGAGCTGGTTTTTCTTTAAATAAATTGCGATGGCAATAAACAGTTACTTCGCAACCCTTCCTCACCAAACGCTCACTCAATTCTTTAATTAAGGTTTCATAACCACTATAAACATACGGATAACCTCTAGAGCCTATAATGGCAATTTTTAAAGGATTTGTATTACTTTTTAATTGAATCATTTTGATGTCAGGGTATTTTCGAATATGTCTAAAATATTTTTCTTGAATTGTGTAGGTGAAAAATGTTTATTGGTATATTCAATTGCTTTTTCAATATGTAATGTCTTCATTTTTTCATCCTTAAAATAATCATTTATCAAATTGGCTACTTTTTTAGCATTATTGTATGGCACCAATAAACCACAATTACCATTGTCTAAAATTTCTACAGCACCTCCTAATTCGGTAGCCACTACAGGTACTTTCGACTTAATCGCTTCAAACAGTACTGTAGGCAAGGGATCTGGTGCTATTGAGAGATGAAAAAACAAATCGGATTTAGCCAAAATAGCTTCAATATCTGTTCTGTATCCTAAAAAATGTATTTTTTGATGTAAATCATTTTCACTAGCTAATGTTTTCAATTCTTCTTCGTAAGGTTCATAGCCTGGAAAAGTATCTCCAACAATCAAAAATTGATACTGTTTATTTAGTTTCAATAACTCTTTGGCCACTTCTATAAAGTATTTGTGCCCTTTATAGGGAATCAATCTCCCTATTGATGTAACGGTTATATTTTGTTCAATTGTCCTTTTTGTATTGTAAGTGGCTTTTATAACCGGAAAAATAATACCGTTGTAAACTTTAAGAAGTTGGTGTTTTTTTAGATAAGGTTGCCAGTGTTTTGCAACACTATTAGAAACCACAATAACTTTTTTTGAAAAATACCGTACAAACAAACCACTAAATATTTCGTAAGGTTTATTCCCTTTAGGAATTTCATGAATATGATACACACAAGCAATCTTACTTTTTTTAGCAGCCAAGGCACCAGAAATAATGACAGATGTACTTGTATATAATAAATCTATTTTGTGTATATCTATATAATTTGCTATGTGATTTTTGGCCTTTTTAATTTTTATAAACCGGTTGTATAAGCCTTTTAAATTCATGTATTTTTTTCTGAAAACACCTAAATTAAATACGCTACAATAAGCGCCTTTATCTGTAATTAACTTATTCAAAACACCTTGATAGGGTAAAATAACATGCACTTCATAATGGGCTTCAACAAGAATATCTATAACTTGTAATAAAATTCTACTAGCGCCATACATATCGTTAGAACTGTGTAAAAGAAGTGCTTTTTTAGTAGGTTGTTTCAATTTAATTCTCAATGCTTTTTAAAATAAGTTGTTCATAATCTTCAATGAATTTTTCTCTAGAAAAGGTCTTTAACCTTTCTGAGCCTTTCTCAATCAAATAGGTTCTTTCAGGTTTTGAAACTATTAATTTAGTAAGGGTTTTAAATAATTCAATAGAATCTCCCGCTTTAAAATGTATGGCTGCCTCACCTGCAATTTCTACCATAGCTGCTGCATTAGAGGTTACAACTGGGGTTTTCATAGAAAAAGCTTCCAGAATCGGAATGCCAAACCCTTCTTCAATTGAGGGAAACACATATATCAAAGCCTTTTTATACAAGGAACTTATTGCTTCGTTTGTCAAATAATCTGTCATCAATACACTTTTTGATAAATCATTTTTAAAAATATATGTCTCCAATTCATTTAACACTTCTGTATTGCCATTAAGGATTTTTTGTCCTGCAAGTACTAATTTTAAATGTTTGTTGTTTTTATCTTCTTTTAACAATTTAAAAGCTTTGACAAGCGTGATTAAATCCTTTCGTTTGTCAAAAGAACCTACATGTAATAAATAATCATTGGCTTCTAAATTTAATGTTTTTAAGATTTCGTCATCTCTCTTTTTTGATTTTAAAAAACTTTGAAATATAACTGAAATTAAAGGAGTCTTTTTTAAAAACAAACTTTCTAATTTCCTTTTAGCATATTTACTTGTTGTTATTACTGATGCATTACCTCGCAATCCTAAATTTATAAGTTTAATATAATAATAACGCCATAATACGTTGTAATTTTTAGGATAATCCCAAAATAATGTATCGTGTATAACACACAACTTAAGTGTTTTTAATCGCCATAATGGTGCTACAAAATCAGGACAAATAAGCACATCTGGTTTGTGTTTTAATATTTTAAATGGCAATATGATTTGCTTCCATAAAAAATAATACACATGAAATCGCCATCTTAACAATCGGTTTCTCGGATTTAAAAATTTATGGTTTTGAGACCATTGATTAATATCGTGCGAAAAAAGATATTCAATATTTTTATTTTTTGAATTTTTGGCTCCTAAAACCAACTCATTAATATAGGTTCTTATCCCAGATAATGCGGCCTGATAATAAAAAACATCAATAAAAACTTTAATTTTTTGAGCCAAAATAGTCTCTTTATTTTAATTAAACGAATAGAGTAAAGATACTTATTGGATATTTCAATTTAAAATATTTTTTAAATAATAAGTTTCTATAAATCCAATTAAAAACCAAGAAAGAAAAGCCACAAAAAGATACAATTCTGCATTGGCCGTAAATAAAGGTATTAGTAAACCTATTTTAGTAGCCGCTGCCACATAAGAAATAGATTTTACATGTTGTTTATTTGAAAGCTTGAATACTTTTAAACTATCTTTTATACCTTTAACCAACATTGATATATATATTAAAAGGCCTAAAAATCCCATTTGAACGCCATAAATTAAAAACTGATTTTCGCCGCCAATTTTTAAAGTTTGATCAACACCATTGGCATTACCACTCATGGCTAAACCAATACCCATTGGATTTTGCATCATCGAATTTACGCCTTCTAACCACTCTAGAAGATGTCCTAAACTTGAAGTATTTTGAAAATTCAAAGTATCTAAAACAAAATAGTATGTTTCTTTAGAAGAAAAGAAAGAAATATAAATCACCACCATAATAACTAAAACCAAAACGATTCGAAATAACTGGTATTTTTTTTCTAAAAACAACGTAAAAAACACGATAATTCCACCTGCAATGATTGACCCTCTTGAATAAGAAAAAAAGAAAGACAATGCCACAAGCAGCAACAAACCTAAGTAAGCCAAACGATTACTGTTGTATTTTGAGTGAAATAAATAATAAAGCCCCACAGATAAAAACAACAATAATGAAGCTGCAAATTCTAAAGGATTCGCAAAAAAGGCTGCTAACCGGGGCAATCCGCCCTGCCTTTCAAAAGTCCAACTCAAGCCATAATTACCTATCGGAAAAATATCATTCATTACTAAATTAAATCTTCCGTAATCCAAAATACTTTGTAAGTGCGTTCCTACTATTTTTTCTGACAATGCCAATAAAAAAGACCCAATTGTTAAATAGATTAGGGTTTTTACAATAAAACCCCACCTTTGTTTATCAATATTAGTGTGACGACCTAAAAAATAAACGATGCCTATTAAAAATGTATTTTTTGCATAAATTATTTTTGATAAAATAGGGGCTTCTCCTAAAGGCATGAGCATATAAATAAGGGTCAGAGTCATAAACCCCAAAAATAATTTATCTAATAAAGTAAATTGCCATTCGCGTTCAATAAACGACTCTTTTCTGCCAAAAATAAAGACGAAAAAACCTGTAAAAAAGACAAAATCCTTGCTATATTTTAAGATGTTAACCAAAGGTATTATGTCGAATCCTTTAAAAATAATAAGTTGAAAGGTAGCGTAAAAAGGGAGCGTAAATAAGATATATAATAAAAGATAATAGGCATCCCCTTCAAAGATTTTTTTTAATACAAAACCTATAAATCCAATATATAAAATCAATAATATTGTTGCAACTACAATCAAACTATGTGTTTTATGTTTTAATTTTTATACCGTCAAATACACCGCACCAGACCATTTTAAATTTACCAAACCGGCCTCTTAAAATAAAATAAATAGAGTAGGAAGTTATTTTGAAAATTTGATATGTCCAAGATCCTATACTATTAAAAAAAGAAGTGTGTTTTTTAATTAAATAAATGTGATTGCGCACATTTAAATAATGAGCATAAGGGGATAAGTTTCCTTCATTAGAAGTATTATTCTTTTTTGTACTTCCAGATGTATGATGGTAAATAACACTTTTGGGGACCACGCCCAATTTATAACCTTGATTTGTCATTCTAATAGACCAATCCACATCTTCAAAATAGGCGAAAAAACGATTGTCTAGTAAACCAACTTCTTTAATAACTGCTATATTTACCAAAATACAACAGCCACTAATCCATTCTGTGAATGTCTCAATTTTAAGTGTTGGTTTATAAATCATTCCTTTCTTTCTAGTTTTTGACAAGCCAAAAAAGGTGTTAAACGAACCACCGGCATTCCAGATAGTATTTTTATTTGGAAAATTCAATATCAGCGGTTGTGTTGCCGCTAAATTTTTATCAGAATCCATGCGTGCTACAAGAGGTGATAAAAAATCTGGCTTTACTTCTGTGTCGTTATTCAGTAATAAAACGTAGTCAAAATTTTGTTTTAAAATAACGTTTAAAGCTTTATTATTGGCCCCTGTAAAACCTTCATTTTTTTTATTTTTTATATAATTAATCTCAGGGAATTCTAAAGCTATTTTATCACCGGAACCATCATGTGAGCCATTATCAACAAAAAAAATTGATTTATTTGTATAAGTACATTGCTCTAAACTTTTAAGACAATTAAAAGTCAATTGATAGGTATTCCAATTAATAAGGATGATGGCTATTTTAGGCGCTTTCATGGTTGTTTTTTATCAAGAGTACCGAATATACAATAAAGCTCACAATTTCTGTAAGAACAAGTGCTATAGAAAGTCCGTAACCGCCATAATAATAACTGCCTAAAGTTGCTAAAATCAACATAAGAATAGCTGTTATCCAAGTAGCTTTGGTGAGCAAATGTTTTTTTTCGGCCACTAAAATTTTAATCATATTATTAAAGTTCAACATACTTAAAAAAGGTATAAAAGCTAGAATTTTTAAAATATTCTCACTGTAAATAACATAAGAGCCCGCCAATAAAAACAGTATCCATTTAGACAAAATGAGTGCCATCAGCCCCATCCCAAACGTAATTGACAATCCAATTATAAAAATGCGATTGACATAACTGTTAAATTCGATCTTATCTTTTTCAAATAGAATAGTTGCTTTTTGCAAGATAGCTTGTGTAAAAAAAACAGGTACCATACGCATTAAAAGGGCTATTTTTTGAGCCAATGCAAACTTTCCTAAAACAGTATTATTGACAAAACTCGCTAAAATAATTAAGCCACCGTGAATTGAAACATGACCTGCTATAGAAGATATAAAAAATTGAAAGTTTTCAACAAATCTCTTTTTTATATTATGAATACTTACCCAAACCCACTTGATTTTTTCTTTTTTATAAATAATAATCCAGAAAACGATGTAAACCATAAGAGCCGTAACCCCAAATAAAAAGTTGACATAGGTCGCGTCCTTTGGCGTTTTTATAAATAACACAATTAGTAGTAAGTAAGCTCCTTTTGCAAAAATATTGGCTAAAGAAAACCACGCTATTTTATCATTCCCTTGAAAATAAAACATCGGAAACAAAGCTTCACTAAACAATACTATTAATGCATAATATAGAAAGGTTGCATAAGATTTAAAAAATCCAAAAAAATAAGTCAAGCAAAATAAAATTACCGCCATGCCAATGGCTATTATTATTCTGGTTGTTATAATTTCATTGATTAAAGTTTGCTTTTTTGCAGGGTCACCTCTAAACAAAGCGATGCGTTTGGGGCCATTTAGATGATAGCCATAACTCACTGTGATACTAAATAATAAAACAACTGAAAGGGCTAGATTAACAAGTCCATATTGTGCTTCACCTAATCTCTGAAATAAAATACGTGTTGCTAATAAAGCAATAACAATATTAATGCCTTGATTAATAATTAAATTGAAAAAATTCTTAATAAAAATGCCTTTAAACAATAGTATTTTATTTTAGTGATATTTTATGATTTAAATAATTACTGTTTTTAAATCTTGATTATTACTCTTCCAATGCTTGTCTGACAATACGTTGTAACGACAATGACAAGACCATTAACATGCCACCACCAAATATTCCTAAAATAAGTGTGTTTAACAATTTCCAACGGCTATTTTCTAATGGGAATGAGGGTTTATCAATAATTTGAATAAGAGGTGTCTTATTTCTATGGGCAACTTTTGCCAATTCTAATTGTTTTACAACTTCCAGATAAATAGCATTGTTGGCTTGCAGATTGACCATTGCTTTTTGATAAGGGACTTTCGCTGTTTTTACCAGAGGATTTGGATTTGGAATATTTTGGTCTATTTCGGCAAGCGCTAATAATGACATATCTAAAAGGCGTTTAACACTATCGGTTTGAACTTGTAATACTTTTAAATTGATAGCTGTTTTTTTAGTTTCGGTTTTGTAATAAAACCTGTTGACCTTATTAACCAAAACTTCATTAAAAATTTTAGCAAAAACCTCATCCTTATGTTTAAAACCAACATTTAAAATGGAGGTATTTCTATTGGGCTTTTCTACAATTAAAAAATCTTTTTTAATCAATTTTATAGCTTCTTTTACAACACTATCTTGTGCTCTACTATACAGTTTTTTATCTTTATAAAAATCTTTTAGATAGACCTTTTCCTTGGCCCATTTCTTTTCTAATTTTTGTGCTTTAGCGAAGTAATCAATCAATATTTGAGATTTTCCATTTATAGTAACTTTCTCTAATAAAGTTTGCCTTAACATATTGTTTGATCTATAAAGCTCTTGTATATTGTCAATTTGAAATAAATTACTAGCACTCATAAGGCTTGAGGTATTAATCCCAGACAAAGATGCCAAAGAAGATAAACCGCCTAAACTAGCTGAAGCATCATTTTCTAACACAAAAGACGTATTGGCATAATATACTGGTGATTTTAAATAATTGTAAGAAAGGGCTAATGCTAAAATTATTAAAGTGCCATATACTATTTTTTTGCGTTGATCCATTATAAACACCAACCACTCCTTAAAACCTTGAAACACGTTTTTCAAAGAAATTTTTTCTGCTTCTGGCATATTGTTTTCTGATTGCATTTTAAATTATTTATTTTAGCTATACCTTAAAATTTGATTTGACTATTTGATTTGACTAATGGCTAAAACCAACGTGGCTAAGCCTGAAGCAACACCTGCAATCTCTGCAATCCCTACCGAAGAATTTTTAGGTTTAGGGGGCACAATAATCTCAGAACCGGCTACTACTTTAGGATAAAAGTTAAAAAATAAAAACTTTTTTGTTGTACGTGTTTCTCCATTGGGATAAATTATATACGTTTTACTTTTTTTAGCGTGACCTTCAAAACCACCAGCATTGTTTATATAATATTTTAACGATTTGTTTTTTTGGTATCTCACCGTTGTTGGATGTAACAAATTCCCTCTTAAACGCACGGTTTCTAATTTTTTAGGAATATATAAAGTATCACCAGACTGAATGAGTAAATCTGAAATGGAACCTGGATGTTTTATAATCTCGGTTAAATCTACACCAATAGATTCAGTCATATTGAATCCCTCTTCTTTTGATAATAAATAGTTACTTTCTACTTCTTTATTAGAGTCGTTTAACTTAACACTTCCCAATTTTCCTATAGAATCATTCTTTTTAGAGATATCCAAATAAGTTGTGGCGTTAACGTATTTAAGCAACTTTTTATTCTTAGGATAAGTAATAACTAACTTATCTAAATCTCTTTTTATTCTTTTTAATAAACCCGAATCAAATTCAGACAAAGAATCTTTATCATTTGTTAAATTATCTTTAAGCGCTAATAAAGTTGTCACCTGCTTATCGACTTCTGTTTGTTTTTTATAGTATTCTGTTTTCCGTATCAAAGTTGCCCCTTTAACATAAGCGAACTCGTTTATACCACCTGCGCGTTTTAATAAATCTGATATTCTTTCGTTTTTTGATTTGATAGCATATTGACCCGGATAATTAATCTGTCCGTCAACATAAGCAAATTCCTTTTCATGAAAATTTGGATTAGTCCTTACAGTAATGTGATCAAAAGGATTTAATACGATATTATTTTTATTTTCTAAAATATCAAACTCTTTAGATAAATCAACTACAATTACTTGTGCTAATTTAGAATTATCACCATTATTACCTTTTAGTTTTCTAGCAATTTCAACTCTAGCCCCTGTCGCAGTTTTATTAAAACCTCTAGCCTTTAAAATTAAATCTTTTAATTTCATCCCTTTAGAATAAGGATAAGTTCCAGGCTGATTGATGGCTCCAGACACTTCTACATAATAATCTTCTTTAATTTCATTTTTTGATAAAATAGTGAGTACGTCTTCTTTTTGAAGCAAAATGTCTTGCTCTTTTCCTGACAAAACATCACTTAAATTAAAGCTTATAGAACTGGTTGACAAATCTTCATTTGTTCTAATAATATACGCTATTGTTGTTAAGGCATCTTGTTTTAATCCTGCTGTCTTGGCGAGTAAACCTTTTATTCCTAAACCTTTTGTTATAGCATAAACACCCGGTCTGTACACAGCACCATTTACAATCACACGGTTTTTATAGCGGTCTAATACTTTATCTACTTCATAAACATCCCCAGATTCTGGAGTGAATATTTCAAATTGATCTTTATTGATGTCTGCGACAATATATTCACCATCTACTACACGTGTTACTTTTATAGTTTTAGTATAGGCTTCTTCGGTAAAGCCACTTGCATAATTTAACAAGTCTTGTAAACTTTCATTTTTATGCAATTCAAAACGACCTTTTATTTTAACAGCGCCATTTAAAGTGACGCGGTTAGTATAGGGTTTTACCAAAATAAGATCATTGTTTTCTAAGGGTACATCCGCAGAAGCGTCACCCGCCGTTAAATATTTATAAATATCAACTTTACTTATGAGTTTATTGTTTCTATAAACTTTAATATCTCTTAAAGTCGCATTTTCTGTGATGCCGCCCGCAACATACAAGGCGTTATAAACGGTGTTAAAAGCACTTAAAGTATAAGAGCCTGGTACAGCCACTTCGCCAACAATATTTACTTTAATTGTCCGTGATTTTCCAACAGAAACGTTGACAAATGTATTTTTTTTATCCCCATTAATGCCTAAATATACTTTAGACAATCTATTTTCAATGCGTTTAGTCGCATTTTCAACTGTAAGACCAGATAGGTGAATTGGGCCAAAATTTTCTAAAATTATCGTTCCTTCTGGACTAATTTCTGGTTGATAATAAGCTTCCGATTGGCCATAAATATCAATAAATAATTTATCTCCGGGGCCTAAAATATAACCTAGAGGTGTCGGGATGTTTAAATTAGATTGAAATGTAAGTAAGCCATTTCCTTTAAAAACCTCAAAACCAAAAACATCACTTTTCTTTTTTATTAGATATTCTACCCCGTCTTTATAAGAGCTGTTTAATTGTGAACCTTGTAGCGTAGTATTGCTATCATTAGTATTTCGCAATCTTGATTCTTGATCTGGAACATTGCTGTTTTTTGATGCTCTTAATGTATTTACCGTATTAAAACGCTTATCAAGTGTCGCAATTTCTTCTGCAGAAAGTCCTTGTGCTTTGGCTGCTTTTAAAATATCATTATAATTATACCCTTTTGAAGCAGCCTGTTGAAATAACAGTTGTAATTGTGTGTTAGTCATATCGGTATAATTTACCGATGACAAATCAAAACCTTTTTGAGCTTGGATACTTAACAAGGAAAATAATGTGATTGTAATAATAACAATCGGTTGTTTAAATTTTAATAACATAGCTGATTAATTAATAAGCGAATATATGAAATTTATACTATTGCTAAAAGGATTTATATTGGAAATAATCAGCTGGGTTAGATCATGCTGAGCTACGTCTTATCATTTCGTTGGAATAATTAATAGAATATTTTCTTTCAATTAAGAACCAATTTTTAAATTTTTCAAGTAAAACTAAATTAAGTGTTTTAAACAATAACTTTTGATTAATATACTTTTCAAACTCAATTATAACTTTAATGAATACGTAATAAAATTTTATTGTATTTGGCTTTAATCGAGATGAGTTATTTTCGATCCATAGTTTTGACTGAAAAACAACTGTATTTTCTTCTGAAAATAATTTTCCTCCATTAAATACATTTATAACTAATTTCAACCACCGTAAATCCAAATCGTTTTTTGGATCATCAGTTAATTTTTCTAGAACAAAATTTTTTAATTCAAATAATTTTTGATTGTTTTTTTATAGTTCGGAGATTCATGACGTATTTGTTGAAGTTTTTTATTCCAAAATTTACTATGAACTTTAATTCCTTTAGAAGCCTCTAATCTTATAGATTTTGGAGCATATAAATAAATTTTGATAAAAACAGGAGAATCATTCTTTGTTCTAATTCTAAATCCTACTGTTGCCAATTTTAAAGGTTTTGGCTAATATATAGCAGTGCCATTAAATGGCCATTAATTAGCCATTAAAAAGTTTTTTAGGACAATTTCCAAAACATCAACTATTGTCCTCTCATGACCTCAGAAGATCCTTTGCAACAAATCATTATGGAAAAATACCCACTCCAATTCTCATGAAACTTACAGGGCACTCAAGGGAAAGTACGTTTTTGGAATATGTTGGTAAAAATGCAAATATGGATATATACGCTGATATATTGATGGATGTACTGTCAAAAAAACAATAATAAATAGTAGATTAGCGCTCGGACTGTAGTCTCTAATTCTCACTTAAGTTACTGATGGTTAATTGATTAATTTTTTCAAACACTAGAATTGCCATAGATTTAGCCATGAGATTTTAAGATTTACAGGTTTCTGAAGCAACGTAAAGACCTATCCTCCCTCATTTCCTAATTTCCGCAATCGTTCCATAAACACATCTGAAATAGCGTCTTTATTTCAGATTTAACCTGTAACACTTAATTCGGGTTTAGTACTGTCGAAAAATTTTTTACAAATTAGAATTGTTTTCTTTTAGAAAACTTCTTATATTTGTATATGTTTAATATCATACAAAGGCGGACGTTGCTCACTTATATACGACTGTATCCTGAAGCAGCTATATCTCTTCAAGAATGGTATCGTGAACTAGAAATATCTGAATTTAAGAATTTCAATGAATTAAAAGAAGTTTATAAAAACGCTAGTATTTTAGGAGACGATAGCGTTGTCTTTAATATAAAAGGAAATTCAGATAGATTAGTTGTTCGATTTGTATTTACATATAAAGCAATACAAATTAAATGGTTTGGAACTCACAAAGAGTATGATGCTATTGATGTAGAAACGGTTCAATTTAAAACTAAAAGAAACAAATGCAACTAAGAATTATACAATCCGAAAAACAATATGATGCATATTTAGATTGGGTAGATACCCTATTTGAACAAAACATTGACCCCAGCTCAGCAGAAGGTGAAAAACTTCAGATAGCATTACTGTTAATCAAACAATATGAAGATATTCATTATGAAATACCATTTCCTGATCCCATTGAAGTAATCAAATTAAAAATGGAAGAATCTGGTATTAGAAA
Organism: Flavobacteriaceae bacterium; assembly: GCA_041689245.1. Classification (GTDB taxonomy): domain Bacteria; phylum Bacteroidota; class Bacteroidia; order Flavobacteriales; family Flavobacteriaceae; genus Polaribacter. Next base: position 13,039 of record JBDNGO010000071.1, read on the forward strand.
TAAAGATCTAGTAACCAAAAATTATGGATCAAAAGGTCACATCTCGTCATTATTAAACAAAAGAAAACCATTAACATTAGATTTAGCTAAAAGATTCCATAAAGAATTTGGAATTCCAGCTGCTGTTTTGTTGGCATAAAAAGAATATTCTAATGGCTGTTTAGTACTGAAAGTTAAAGATTAAATATGTTAATTAATTAACCATCAGTAGTACTCAAGATAAATTCCAAGAAACAAAAATCTAGACTTATTTTATTTTTCTTAAATTCTACAAGATATTTCACTGTCGCGTCCAGACTTATTATTTGGTTCCCCAATCAATACTGAATCATATATCCTGAATTTAGTTCAGGAAGTTCAGCACAAGGTTGAGGACATGCTTTGGATTCTTGCCGTTTCATAGAAATCGAATTATTACAAAAAATAAAATAGGTAGGTTTTAGATTCTGACTTTATTTTATAACTTTTATTTTTAAATTAAAACTAAATGTCATTTTGATAGAGAGAAGTATGAGTGACGAGAAACCTTATGATTTAGAGTTCGTTAACAATGAGATTCCTCAATCGCCTAAAAAAGCTCATTTCGGAATGACACACTACACGTTTGTCAAAGCAGCACTTGTGTCCGTTTGAGCGTTGCTGAAATCAAAATATTTAAGAACGAAAACGATTGAAGTTTTCTAAACTATTGTATAAGAATATAACTTATAATATATTTGGATAAAATATATTGAATTATGATATTAATTGCAGATGGTGGCTCTACGAAAGCAGATTGGATTGCTTTGGACACAAATAAACAAGAAGTTTTTAGAACCCGAACCTTAGGGTTAAACCCTGCAGTTGTATCTGAACCTGAATTAAGAAATAGAATTATTAACATGTTTGAGTTAATGCAAGTGAAGGAAACTGTAGATGAAATTCATTTTTATGGGGCAGGTTGCGGAACTCCTAAACCTGTAGAAATTTTAAAAAACATTTTAGAATCTATTTTTATAAACGCTAAAATTATTGTTGCTGAAGATTTGTTAGCGGCAGTATATGCTTCTTCTGGAAATACTGAAGCAATTGTGTGTATTTTAGGAACAGGTTCTAATAGCTGTTATTTTGATGGCGAAAATATACATGTAAACACACCTTCTTTGGGGTATACAATTATGGATGAGGCTTCTGGAAATTATTTTGGTAAAATACTATTGAGAGATTTTTATTATAAAAAAATGCCTAAAGCGATAGCAGAAAAATTTAGTGAGCAATTTGAATTAGATATAGATACTGTAAAATTTAATTTGTACCGACAGCAAAACCCAAATATGTATTTAGCTACTTTTGCGAAGTTTATGTTTGAATTTAAAAGTGAAAAATACATTAAAAGAATTATAAAGAAAGGGCTTCAGACTTTTTTTAAATATCGGATTTTGCCATTTCAGAAAGACGCGAAAACCCCAATTTACTTTATAGGTTCTATTGCTTTTTATTTTAGAGATATTTTAGATAAAGTAGCTTCAAAACACAATTTAAAAATTACGGATGTGATTCAAAGACCTATTGATAATCTGTTGGAGTATCATAAAGAGAATATTAGTTAGAAACGTTTATCGTTTCTCGAACAATGAATAATGAAAAACTAAGACGAAAACAAAGTCAAAGTCATTTCGACAGAACGAAGAATGAGTGACGAGAAATATCATGATTTAGAACACCTAAGAATGAGATTCCTCAACCGCCTAAAAGGCTCATTTCAGAATGACAAAGGTTCTTTTTTTATAATTCTAATACTTTTTTGCTTGATCAACCCTTCGATAGCTTCACTAGATACTTTCAATGAAAATATATTTTCTAAATCTCTTTTCATTTTGCCTTGATGCATACTGAATCACTGAAATACTGAATCACTGAACCAAGTTCAGCGTAAACAAGTTCAGCATAAATAAATTCAGCGTAAACAAGTTCAGTACAGGCTTCAACAAAAAATCAAGACTTAGATTTTCAGCGGTCAATTACGTTTTTAATACCTAAAAGAAAAGAATTGTTCGTGTTGTTCTTATTTCTTTTTAAAGGAACTCACGAATCTTCGATTTCACTACGTTCAAACAGCTTTTCTTTTTACGGCATCTTCAAACTATTGACACTCGCCTCCAAATCTTATGTCAGGTTTAAATTCTGACTTCATTTATGCTATGCTACTTTATAAATTAAACATCAATCGTCAATCGTCAATCGTTTCTCGAATATCGAATAACGGTCAACTAATTATATCTAGAAGTCTTTCTAAACGCATTCCTCTAGAGCCTTTAATCAGAATTGATTGAGATTTGAGAGGATTGTTTTTTAGGTGTAGAACTAAGTCCTCAAACGTTTTAAATAACGTGTTCTTTGTTTTCGTTTGATAAAAGTGTTCTCCTACAAAATAAGCCGTATTAAAATGTAATTTTCCAACGAGATCCGCAATGAGTTGATGCTCTTTATTACTTTCTTTACCGAGCTCAAACATATCACCAAGTATGGCAATTTTTTCTTCAGACTTAATTGTGCTAAAACTTTCTAAAGCAGCTTTCATACTCGTTGGATTTGCATTATAAGCATCTAAAACAATTGTATTGTTGTTCTTGGTTTTAATTATCTGCGATCGATTGTTTGTTGATTTATAGTTCTCTAGCCCTTTCTTAATATTTTTGGTACTAATTTTAAAATATTGCCCGATTGTAATTGCTGCAGAAATATTACTAAAGTTATAGCTGCCAATTAAATTAGTAGCAACAACTTCATTTTCAAAGGTTACTTTTACAGATGGATTTGTTTCAAGTAGTGCAATTGAAGTATTAAAAAATGCAGTTGTCATTTCAGTCGTTTTACGAACTTGAATTTCATCATCAGGATTCACAAAAACAGTTTCATTGTGTTCTTTTAAATAGGTATATAATTCTGATTTTGCTTCAATGACACCTTCAATACTCCCAAAACCTTCTAAATGTGCTTTCCCGAAATTAGTGATATAACCAAAATCTGGATTTGCAATAGAACATAAAAAGGCAATTTCTTTTTTATGATTTGCACCCATTTCTACAATACCAATTTCTGTTTTTGGAGTCATAGATAATAACGTTAACGGAACACCTATGTGGTTATTTAAATTACCAACAGTTGCTGTCGTTTTAAATTGAGTTTCTAAAACAGCATTGATTAATTCTTTTGTTGTCGTTTTACCATTACTACCCGTTAAACCAATGATTGGAACAGTTAAAATTTTTCTATGATGTGCTGCTAATTTTTGTAAGGTACTAAGAACGTCGTCAACAAGAATGATTCTTGAAGAAGTTACATATTCCTTTTCGTCAACAACACTAAATATAGCGCCTTTAGAGAGTGCTTCTTCAGCAAACCTATTTCCATTAAAATTTTCTCCTTTTAAGGCAAAATAAATAGTATTCTTCCTGATTTTTCTAGAATCAGTATCCACAAGAAAATGTTGAGAATAGATGTTATATAAAGCTTCAATATTCATTTTTTAAATATAAAAAACCTCATTGTAATATTGTACAATGAGGCGGTATTATTTTTTTAGAAAAAGAAAGAATTATCTTTTTGCGTTTCTTGCTGTTCTTTTGGTATACGTCATTGGACCAACTGCATCAGTAACACATCTAAAACCGATAAAATTTGTAGACATGTATTCTGGTAAATATCTTCTTTGAGCGGGATCTAACCAATATGCTCTATCGCTCCAAGAACCACCTTTATAGACTCTTGTGTGATCACTAATTAAAGTAGAACGGAACTTTGTGTCATATTTTTTCGTAATATTCCCAATACTATCTCTTTCGTCTCTAGGAGTTTTTGGAGAATTATACATTACTTTATCTGAAAAATCGTCTTGATAAAACGTTGAAGAATTCCGATCTCCATCACCTAAGTTTGTGTTATTGGCAGCAGAATAGTTTTTTCTCATGTAAGCCTCATCTTTTGTAATAGGAGCATATTTAATGCTACCTGGTAAATATAACGGGATAACTTTGCCGTTTTCTAAGGTGTCATATTCAATTGAATTTTCATCAACAATAACAACTTTACCATCTTTGCTTATCATTTTTTTAGTAAAAATGTTTCCTCTAAAATAATTAAAGTCGTTTGCCTCAGCATCTATATCTGGTCTGTAAACATCAGCAACCCATTCAGCTACATTACCAGACATATCATAGAGTCCAAAAGCATTTGGAGGATACGATTTTACTTTAATAGGAATATCAGACCCATCACTGCTCCAACCTGCTATACCGCTGTAATCTCCTTTAGATTGTTTGAAGTTTGCTAATTGATCTCCTTTATACCTTTTAGATTTATCTCTGGTGTATTTTCCTTCCCAAGCGTATTTTTTTCTACCTCTTAAATTGTTATACTCTCTAGTCTCAATAATAGATTTAGCAGCATATTCCCATTCAGCCTCTGTTGGTAAACGATATTTTTGAGCTAAGATTCCATCAGAATAGGTTACTTGTCTTCCAGTAAATGAACCTTTTGGCGGTTTAGATTCTCCTTTTTTTCTCTTAATATTGGTAGGTAACCCTTTCTTGTAAATTGTAGAATCACCTTCAAATAAAGCAGTTGGGTTTTCTAAATAAACGTCTGTATCAAAAACATTTTTTCCTTTAAAATCTAAAGAATCCATTTTCCAGATGTTTTTAATAACCCCTTTATCCATTAAAATTTTTAAGTTCACAGCATTTGTTCTCCATTTACAATATTGTGTTGCTTGTAACCAACTAACACCAACAACAGGATAATCTACATATGCCGGATGGCGTAAATAGCTTTCTGATAATAAATCTGTATTTCCTAATCCTTTTCTCCAAACAAGAGTGTCTGGCAAAACAGAAGGATAAATATGTTTAAATTTTGGGTCAGATGGAGGGTAAACACTTTTTGTGTATTGCATAAATAATGAATACTCTGCATTTGTTACTTCAGCTTCATCCATGTAAAAAGAACGGATGTGCATTTTTTTAGGAGTTGTATTCCAATCAAACATTACATCGTCTTGTACTTGTCCCATTGTAAAAGTTCCTCCTTCAACAGCAACCATTCCACTTGGTGGTTTAGAGCCTTCAAAAGATTTTCCTTTTAAGTAATTTCCGTAATCTGGGTTGTTAAATTTCCAGCCAGTTAACGTTGAGGTATTACCTGTAGAAGTCTTACATTGAGTAAAAGTTAAACTAACTAGTACTAATAAAGAAAATTTCAATACGCTTTTCATGTATCTTAATTTAAATTTATTTAGGGTTTTTATTTAGCGTTGCAATTTACAATAATTATGTTTTCTACCAAGATAATTAACTTTTTTTACAGGCTATATTAATTATTCAAACTTATAAACGATTGTTTTTTAGCTTTATTATAAGTATTCTTGCAATTCCTTAAAATATCGTACTCAATATAACGTTATTTTGATTAAGAAATGAGAAAAACACAATTCCTTTTTTTAGTACTTATTGGTTTTAGTGCCTTAAGTTTTTCGCAAACAACAAACTCTGTATTGTCTAATGGCAATTGGTATAAGTTTTCTGTGGATACAACGGGTGTTTTTAAGATCGATATCTCATTACTGCAAAAAATGGGAATAAATACAACAAATTTAAACCCAAGAAATATTCAAATTTATGGGAATGGTGGAGCAATGTTACCACAAAGAAATAGCGATGTTAGATATTCTGACGTACAAGAAAATGCTATTTATATAGAAGGAGAAGATGATGGCGTTTTTAATTCTGAAGATTTTATTCTTTTTTATGCAAAAGGGCCACACGATTGGATTCTGAATCCAAATTTAGAAACAGCAAGTCATCGTCAAAATATTTTTTCTGACAAAGCCTATTATTTTTTAACGGTTGCACAAACCAACGGAAAAAGAATTTTATCAGCATCAAATAATACAAATTCAGCTTCGAAAACAATTACTTCTTTTGATGATTTTGTATTTTATGAAAAAGAAACAAGAAACTTATTTGCTATAGGAACTCAATGGTTTGGAGAAGATTTTAGTGTAGAAAATATTCAGAGTTTTCAGTTAGATTTTAATGCAATCGACACCAGCTCGCCAATACATGTAAAAGTAGGCGGTGTAGCAATTTCGGCACTTTCATCAACTATGGAGGTAAAAGTAAATACTCAAAATGCGTTTTCTATTAACTATCCACCTGTTACAAATGGTTCGCTTACCTTGGGGTATCCTAATTTTAATTCATCAACGGTTAATGTAAATTCTTCTAAACTAGATGTTTTTATTACATATAATAATAATGGGAATCCTGGAGCAAAAGCGTATTTAGATTATATAGAAATCGTTGGAAAAAAACAATTAATTGCTGGTGGAAAACAATTTTCTTTCAGAAGCTTTGAAGCTTTTAAAACAAACGGAGTGATTGAATACCAAATACAAAATGCAACGAATATTTCTCAGCTTTGGGATGTAACTGATTTTATCAATCCAAAGAAAATTTTAAATTTATCAAACGGAAATAACTTTGTATTCAAAACAAATGGCGGAATTTTAAACGAATATATAGCGCTAAATCAATCAGATTATTATACTCCAAAAGTAGAAGATAATTCATTCGTAAAAAATCAAAATTTACACGGTTTAACCGATGTTAATTATATTGTAATTACAAACCAGGAGCTTTCTTCACAAGCACAAAGAGTAGCCGATTATCATCAAACCAATTCTGGCTTAACAACGAAAGTGGTTCAGCTTTCAGAAATTTATAACGAGTTTGGCTCAGGTTCTCCTGATGTTACTGCAGTTAGAGATTTTATAAAACAGGTATATTATTCAAATTCAAGTGTTTCAGGAAAACTAAAATATGTTTGCTTTTTTGGTGATGGTTCTTATGATTATAAAGACAGAATTACGGGTAATAACAATATCGTTCCGGTTTTTGAATCCAATGAGAGTTTTAATTTGGCAACTTCTTATGTTACTGATGATTATTTTGTAATGTTAGATCCTACAGAGGGATTAATGTTAACTACAGATACCATTGATGTTGCTTCTGGTAGAATTCCTGTTTCTACAGTTCAACAAGCGACAGAAGTGGTAGATAAAATTTTAAGGTATTACCATACTGCATCTTTTGGAGATTGGAGAAACACCATCACGTTGGTTGCAGATGATATTGATGTAGTTGGAGAAGAATCATTACAATCTGGTTTAGACAGAATTGCAGATTTAATTAAAAAACACAAACCTATTTTTAATATCAATAAAATTTATGCAGATGCCTTTAAACAAGAAACTTCTTCTGGTGGCGAACGGTATCCACAAGTAAATTTAGCATTATCAAATGCTATAGAAAAAGGAACGTTGATCATGGATTATTTTGGACATGGAGGAGAAGATGGTTTTGCAAGCGAAAGAATATTAGAAGTTCCGCAAATTCAATCTTTACAGAACAGTAAAACATTGCCCTTATTTATTACCGTTACCTGCGAGTTTTCTAGATTTGATAACCCATTAAGAACCACTGCTGGCGAATTGGTTTTTTGGAATAAAAATGGGGGCGCAGCAAGTTTAATTACTACGACAAGAGAAATTTTTATTTCTACAGGACAAAATTTTAACGAACGCTTATTAAAAATTTTATTGCAATTTAACAATGAAGATTTAACCATTGCAGAATCTTTAATGGCAGCAAAAAATGGTTTTTCTAGTTCTCAGAAATTCTTTATTTATTATGTAGGTGATCCAGCAATGAAACTGGCAATTCCAAAACCAAACATTCAAATAACCAAAATGAATGGCGTATATAGTACCCAATCTTTAGATACGTTAAAAGCATTATCTAAAGTGAGTTTTGAAGGAGTTGTTACCGATACTTCAAATCAAATTTTAACCAATTTCAATGGTACTTTATCTACAACAGTTTTTGATAAGCCAATACAAAAAACCACCTTAGATAATAATAATTTCGGAATTAAAATGAAGTTTGATTCTAGGGAAAGTAAATTATTTAGAGGAAAATCTAGTGTTACAAATGGTGTTTTTAAATTCGATTTTATTGTTCCAAAAGATATTAAAGTTGCTTTTGGAAAAGGGAAGTTAAGTTTTTATGCTTCTGATGAGAAAGAAGATAAATCTGGAGCAAATTTTGATGTTGTTGTTGGAGGAATAAATCCGAATGCAACAAGTGATGCAGTGGGTCCGGAACTGTCAATTTTTATGAATGATGAGTCTTTTCTGGAAGGCGGAAATACAAATACGTCTCCAAATCTAATCGTTTCATTGTCAGATGTAAGCGGAATAAATACGTCAATTACGTCGATAGATCATGATATTGTTGCAATTATAGATGGCGATCAAGCAAATCCAATTATCTTAAATGACTATTACGAAACAGAATTAAACGATTTTACAAGAGGTAAAGTGGTGTATCAATTAAGAGGTTTATCTGTTGGAATGCATACCGTAAAAATAAAAGCTTGGGATACATATAATAATTCATCAGAAGCAACGTTAAATTTCTTGGTTGTTAGCGATAGCGGACTTGTGTTAGAGAATGTGCTAAACTATCCAAATCCGTTTGTAAATTATACAGAGTTTTGGTTCAATCATAACAAACCAAATGAACCATTGGAAGTACAAGTTCAGATCTTTACCATTTCAGGTAAAATTATAAAAACAATAAATCAAACAATCCAAACTACAGGAAACGTATCTCGCAGTATAAATTGGAATGGTTTAGATGATTTTGGTAACCGATTAGGAAAAGGAGTTTATATATATAAATTAAAAGTAAAATCAACTATTAGTAATCAATATTCAGAAAAGTATGAAAAATTAGTCATACTTTAGTTTTCATATTAATTACAATAAAAGCTAAAAATAAAAAATGAAGAAAAGGTATTTACTTTCTACAATAGTATTCTGTTTTATGGTTATTAGCACCGTAAAAAGTCAATCTAATTCGATAACAACAGCAGCACCCTTTTTGTTAATTACTCCAGATGCAAGAGCAGGAGGAATGGGAGATATTGGCGTTGCAACATCATCAGATGCATTTTCATTATTCCACAATCCATCTAAAATAGCGTTTAACACAAACCAAATTAGTATTGGCGTAAATTATACGCCTTGGTTACGTAATTTGGTTGATGATATTTTTGTTGGTGGTTTGTCTTATGTAAATAGATTTAGCGAAAATGCGGCTTGGGCAGTAGATTTTAAATATTTCTCTTTGGGTAAAATAGAACTTACAGATTCTAGTGGAAATTCAACCGGAACAGAAAATCCAAACGAATTAGCGGTGTCTGGAACCTATGCTTTAAAATTAAGTGAAACATTTTCTATGGGTGTTGGTTTACGTTACATTCATTCAAATTATAAGTTGAGTGTTCAGAATCCAAATATCAAAGCAATCAATTCTTTTTCTGTAGATGTTTCTGGTTATTACAAATCTCCGGAAGAAAATTACGGAAATTTTAATGGTAGATATCGTTTAGGATTTAATATTTCTAATATAGGACCTAAAGTTTCTTACGTTCCTGGAAAAGAAGATTTTATTCCAACAAACCTGAAATTAGGAGGAGGTTTTGATTTTATTTTAGACGATTATAATAGTATTGGAATCAATTTAGAAACTACAAAATTATTAGTGCCAACTCCACAACCAGATAATTCTGATAAAGATAAAGGTTGGATTTCTGGAATGTTCTCGTCTTTTGGTGATGCTCCAGGCGGATTTAGCGAAGAGTTAAAAGAATTTACCTATGCTTTAGGTGCAGAATATTTGTACAATAATGCGTTTGCATTACGAACGGGATATTATCATGAAAGTGAAATCAAAGGAAACAGACAATATTTTACAATGGGAGGCGGATTTAAAGCAAAATCTTTTGCGTTAGATTTATCTTATTTAATGAATGCTTCTAACGTAAATCATCCATTAGAAAACACACTGCGTTTCTCTTTATCATTTGATTTAGGAGAAATTTATGAAGATTATTAGTATCTTCGTTCTTTCACAAGTTAAGTATCTTTATGAAAAAAATTGATGTAGTAGCTTCTGCAACTGTTTACGATGATGTTTCAGAATTACCTCCAGATGTTCAAGTATTAATGCACAAAGCAATTGAAGCTCGTAAAAAAGCCTATGCTCCGTATTCTAAATTTAGTGTTGGAGCTGTGTTATTATTAGAAAACAATCAAATTATTTTAGGAAATAATCAAGAAAGTGCTGCATATCCTTCAGGTATGTGTGCAGAAAGAGTAGCAATTTGGAAAGCTGCTTCAGATTTTCCTGGAGTTAAAGTAAAACAATTAGTGATTACGGCAAGTTCCTCTAACTCTAAAGTTGATAGACCCGTTGGTCCTTGTGGAGCGTGTAGACAAACATTATCTGAATACGAAATCAACCAAAAAGAACCAATAGAAATATATTTTATGGGTGAAGTTGGTGAAGTTGTAAAAACAGCATCTTTGTTGTCTTTATTGCCATTTTCATTTGATAGCACGTATTTATAATGAAAAAAGATATTTCTTCTAGAGAAGATATTCATTTTTTAATTACAGAATTTTATAAAAAGTTAATTTCTGATTCAGAAATGCTTCCTTTTTTTGATGAAATAGTGAAACAAAATCACCTAGAAAATCACCTAGATATTATTTCAGATTTTTGGCAAGATATTTTATTACATACAAACACTTACAAGAATAATGTTTTACAGAAACATTTAGATTTTGATAAAAAAATTAAATTTAAAAAAGAACATTTCAATAAATGGTTGTTGTATTTAACCACCACAATTGATACTTCTTTCGAAGGGCAAGTTGCTCAGAACATGAAAGACAGCGCAAATTCTATAGCAATGGTAATGCAAGTAAAATTTAAACTTTACGATTAGCTTAAATTATTGCTTCTAGAATTTGTTTTTAATAAAAAATAATTATCAATTTTAGAGAATTAATAAAGATCGATAAAAGTGATAAAAGTAGAGTTCATTTTTAATAGTTACCATTAAAAAAATTGTTACCTTGTTTAAGTTTAAGGTAAAATAATTCATAAACAATTAATGTATAATGGTTAATTCAAAAATTACAGGAACAGGTTGTTATGAACCAACAATTATTCAAGGAAATGAAAATTTTTTGGAACATGAATTTTTAAAAGAAGATGGCTCAAAATTTGAAACGAGTAACGAAGTAATTATTGAAAAATTTAAATCTATTACCGGCATAGAAGAAAGAAGATATGCTTCTAGTGACTATTCAACTTCAGACTTGGGTTATTTTGCAGCTCAAAAAGCAATAGAAACCTCAGGAGTAAATCCAGAAGAATTAGATTACATTATTTTAGCGCATAACTTTGGAGACGTTGCTAAACCAGCTGGTCAAAGCGATATTTTACCAAGTTTAGCAACAAGAGTAAAACATAGTTTAGGAATCGAAAACCCTAACTGTGTAGCGTATGATATTTTATTTGGATGTCCAGGTTGGATAGAAGGTGTAATCCAAGCCCATGCATTTATAAAAGCAGGTATGGCAAAAAAAGTATTGGTTATCGGCGCAGAAACATTGTCTAGAGTTGTCGATAAATCAGATAGAGATTCTATGATTTTTAGTGATGGAGCTGGAGCTTGTGTTGTTGAGGCAACGGAAGAGCATACTATTGGAATTTTAAGTCACGCTACACAAACCTTTGCAAAAGAAGAAGCATATTATTTGTATTTCGGAAAGTCAAACGCTACAGGTTCTAGTGATGATGAGAAATACATTAAAATGAATGGACGTAAGATTTACGAATTTTCGTTAAATCATGTTCCAAATGCGATGAAATCTGCTTTAGATAAAAGTGGAGTTGATATATGCGCTATAAAAAAAGTATTCATTCATCAAGCAAATGAAAAAATGGATGAAGCTATTATCAAGCGATTTTACAGATTGTATAAGCAACAAGTTCCAGATGGAGTTATGCCAATGAACATTCATAAATACGGTAATAGTTCAGTTGCTACAGTTCCAACGTTGTTAGATTTAGTTTTAAAAGGACAGATAGAAAATCAAGAAGTTAAAAAAGGCGACGCAGTTATTTTTGCTTCTGTAGGATCTGGAATGAATATCAACGCAATTGTATATCAGTTTTAAAGAGAAATAATACCCTTATTCTTGCATTTGTCTTACATTTAAAAAAAATGAAAGTAGTTGTAAAAAAATCTAAATTCTTATAGTATTTTTGCACATGCAACAACACAACGTACTTATATTAGATTTCGGTTCGCAATACACTCAACTTATTGCGCGTAGAGTTAGAGAATTAAACATTTATTGTGAAATTCATCCCTATAATAACCCACCAAAAGACATATCAAACTTTAAAGCGGTTATTCTTTCAGGAAGTCCATCTTCAGTTCGTTCAGAAAACCCACTACATATAGATTTATCAGAAATAAGAGGTAAAAAACCTTTGTTGGCTGTTTGTTATGGAGCACAATATGTAGCACATTTTTCTGGTGGATTAGTTGGTCAATCTAATACAAGAGAATATGGAAGAGCAAATTTATCATATGTAAAAGAGAATGAACTTTTCTTTGAAAATATTTCTACGGGTAGTCAAGTTTGGATGAGTCATTCAGATACTATTAAAGAATTGCCAACAAATGGTTTGTGCTTAGCAAGCACACATGATGTAAAAAATGCTGCTTATAAAATTGAAGGAGAACAAACGTTTGCAATTCAGTTTCACCCAGAAGTATATCATTCTACAGATGGAAAACAACTCTTAGAAAACTTTTTAGTGAAAATTGCTGGAGTTGCTCAAACTTGGACGCCAGATTCTTTTGTAGAAAGTACCGTTGAAAAAATACAAGCAAAAGTTGGAACAGAAAAAGTAGTGTTGGGACTTTCTGGCGGAGTAGATTCTACCGTTGCAGCTGTTTTATTACACAAAGCAATTGGAGAAAATTTGTATTGTATTTTTGTAAATAATGGGTTGCTTCGTAAAAATGAGTTTACAGATGTATTGAAGCAATACGAAGGAATGGGTTTAAACGTAAAAGGTGTAGATGCATCTGATCGTTTTATGGATGCCTTAAAGGGGTTAACAGATCCAGAAGCTAAAAGAAAAGCAATCGGAAGAGCTTTTATAGAAGTTTTTGATAATGAATCACATAAAATAGAAGATGTAAAATGGCTGGCACAAGGAACTATTTATCCAGATGTTATTGAATCTGTTTCAGTAAATGGGGGTCCATCAGCAACCATAAAAAGTCATCATAATGTTGGGGGTTTACCAGATTTCATGAAATTAAAAATAGTGGAACCTTTACGTATGATTTTTAAAGATGAGGTTAGAAGAGTTGGAGCATCAATGGGAATTGACAAAGAATTGTTAGGAAGACATCCTTTTCCTGGTCCTGGTTTAGGAATTCGTATTTTAGGAGATATTACAAAAGAAAAAGTTAGAATTTTACAAGAAGTTGATGCTATTTTTATAAACGGATTAAAAGAAAGCGGTTTGTATAATAGTGTTTGGCAAGCGGGAGCAATGTTATTGCCGGTAAATTCTGTTGGAGTAATGGGCGATGAAAGAACCTATGAAAAAGTGGTTGCTTTAAGAGCTGTAGAAAGCACAGATGGAATGACCGCAGACTGGGTAAATTTACCGTATGAATTCTTACAAAAAATATCTAACGATATTATTAATAAAGTAAAAGGAGTAAATAGAGTCGTGTACGATATCAGCTCAAAACCACCAGCTACAATTGAGTGGGAATAATATACTAAGTTGGCATATTTTATGTTATAATAAATGAAATTGTTAGCTAGAGAAAACGTTTTCTAAAAGCAGAAAAATAAATTACATGAAGCACTTTAAAATATTAGTTATCCTTTTCGTTTTTACGATTGCTTGTGGACAGCAAAAAAAATACATTACCTATAAAGTAAAGAAAGGTGAAACAATGCGAATTATCGCTAAAAAATTAGAGATTGATACTAAATATTTATTAAGCTTAAATCCTAATGTTGGTAGAAGACCAAAACCAGATACGGAAATTTTTATTCCGAGTAAAAATTCAACCAAACTTCTAGCGATAAAAGAGACACCTGAAGATATTACTGTAAAAGAGAGCATAAAAAATCAAAATATTTTTAAAGATTTAAGCAAAGATTATATCATACATACTGTACATAAAGGAGATACATTTTACAGTTTAACTAGATATTACAATGTTTTAAAATCAGATTTATTAGCGTTAAATCCAACGTTATCTGAAGGGTTAAAACTTGGCACACTACTAAAAATTAAAAAGCGTATTAATGGTGAAAAACTGGATATAATTTACAAAGACACCATTGCAGATAATACGTCTATAAAAATTGCATTATTGCTGCCATTTAGAGCGAAGTTATTTGACACCATTGCTCCACAAGAAATTTTTCACAAAGATCACGTATTAAATAATATTGTTACAGATTTTTATCTTGGAGCAGAATTGGCAGTTGACTCCTTAAGAAATCAAGGAATTAAAATCAATTTTTCTGTTTTTGACACAGAAGATAGAAACACAAAAATTAACGAAATGATTACAGATAAATCTCTAGAAGATAAAGATGTAATTATTGGTTCTATTTATTCTGATGAAACAGTAAAGTTAGCAAATAGCGTAAAAGTACCATTAATTTTTCCTATTTTTTCTAAAGCACAAACTTCTTTTACATCTCCTATAATTGTAAAAACAGCGCCGGATAAAAATTTGTATAAAGAGAAATTGTTATTGTATATGTCTAAACAATACAAAAACGAAAACATTATTATAGTTGGAGATTCTACAGCAGCATCTATTGCGGAAATTAATCAGATTGCAACTATTTTAAAACAACACGATTCTATTAAAGAGGTTCATAAAATTATCCCTCATTATGGATACATTGCACAAGAACGTTTCTTAAAAATAATGAAATCAGGTTCTACTAAAATTAATAATTGGGTACTAATTGCAACAAGTAACGATGTAATTGCCTCTAATGCGATTAATAGTTTGATTAGCTTTCCTGATCCACCAAAACCAAAAGAAGGAAAAGAACCACAAAAAAAAATTAATTACAACGTTAAATTATTTGGTTTTGATAAGTACGATTATGTAGCGTACAACAAACTTGCACAATTAGAATTTGTGTATGTTTCTGATACGTATGTAGATGAAAGTTCTTTAGAAGTAAGAGTTTTTAATGGGCAATATTTACAAAAAAACAAAGCATTACCTTCTTATTACGCAACGCGTGGCTTTGATGTTACGTATGATGTAATTATGCGTTTGGCCTCTGGAAAAGACCTGTATGACACTTTTAAAAATGGTGTTTCTTATCGCGTAGAAAGTAAATTTGATTTTAACAAAAGACACTTTAGTATTTCAGAAAATAGAGGATTGTATTTGTTAGAATTTCAACCAGATTTAAGTCTAAAGAGAATTGAATAAACTTTTTTTGATGATAATAATCTTTAAAAAGAAAAAAGCTCTTGAAAAATTCAAGAGCTTTTTTATAAAATATTTTCTTGAAACTAGATTTTTTTCATTTGTTGTTTCATCATTTTAATTTGATCATTTAGCATCCCTTGTTTGTCTAGCTTTTTAGCTTCGTTCATTAACATCGTTGCTTCACGTTTTCTTCTTTTTGTCATTGCAATTCCCGCTAACTGCAGTTTAGCCATTGCTAAATCATGACTCATAGATAAACCTAGTTTCACAGCTTTTTTTAAATACTTTTCTGCCTGAGAAATATTTGTTTGTGATAACATAATTCCGTGTAAAAAATTATAATATCCTTCTTGTTTTTTGGTTAAGGCAGCACTCGGATTTTTAATATAGTTTAACCATTTTTGGGCTCCAGAAAAATTTTGTTTACGTAATTGTAAAAATGAAAGTAAAATAAATTCGTTTTTAAAATATAATAAGATGAACATTCCTGCTAAGAATAAAATAGAAATTCCATTCATTATATGACCTTGCGAAAATTCGTATACAGACCATGCAGTAATTAAAGCTGCAATTATTAATTTAAAATTTTTATGAAACATAAAGTGTTGTTTTAATTTGATTATTTTTTATAATATTTCTTATACTTAAACCAAGCAAAGGTTCCTAATATAGCTACAAACCCGATAGAATAATAAACTGCAGTTGGTGTAATTACTTTATCTCCGCTTGCATACGAATGCAATCCAGATAAGTAAAAATTCACCCCAAAATACGTCATCATAATAGAAGAATACGTTATAATAGACCACAAGTTAAAGGTAAATCTACTTCGTAAACCAGGAATTAAACGCATGTGTAAAACAAACGCATATAACATAATGCTAATTAATGCCCATGTTTCTTTTGGATCCCAGCCCCAATAACGCCCCCAACTTTCGTTGGCCCACATTCCACCTAAAAAATTTCCAATTGCTAACATAATTAAACCAACTGTGATAGACATCTCGTTTATTATGGTTAACTCTTTAATGGCTAAATCTAATTTCTTTTTGTTCTTTTCTGTTGTAAAAGCCATTAAGAATAAACAGAAAATTCCTAAAATCATTCCTAAAGAGAGGGGGCCATAACTCGCTACAATAATTGAAACATGTACTAATAACCACCAAGAGTTTAAAACGGGTTGTAAGTTTGCAATTTCTGGATCTAACCAATTTTGATGTGCAAAAAATAAAATAACTGCGGTTAAAAATGTTGTTGCTGCAATTGTTAAAGAAGATTTTTTTCCAAAAGCCAAACCAAAAAGCATCGTTGCCCAAGCAACATAAATGATGGATTCGTATGCGTTACTCCAAGGAGCATTTCCACTAATGTACCAACGTGCACTTAATCCTAAGGTATGGAAAACAAACAATCCTATAATAATTGCAATTAATACTTTCACTAAATAATTGAATACTTTTTTGTCATAAAAAATTTGAGCGATAACCACAAAAATTAATAAAGCTCCAGCTAAACCATAATATTTTGCTAATCGACTAAAAATGCTAAATTTATTGTAAGCAATTTCTAATTCAATTCTATCATCAGAAGGAATTACTTTTGCCCCAAATTTCTTTTGAAAGTTCTTGATTCCTTCTAAAACCTTATCTGCTTGGGTATAGTCTTTGCTTTCTTTAGCCTGTTGTAAAATCTGTTTGTAAACAGGTAATACTTGTCTTACAAACACAGAATCAGTTCCTTTAAAGTTGGCATGTAATGTTTCTAATTGAGAAACCCATTTATTGTTTGCATCATTTGGAATTGGGAAAATTCTTAAAATAGTTCCGCCAATAGCTTGGTATAAAAGCCCCACCCGTTTGTCAATATTGATAAGATCTTTTTCAAACTTATTTTTAACGTTGTTTTTTTGCGCTTCAGCAACTTGCTCTCTAATTAAGTATTCTCCTTTCTTTGTTAATAAATCAGCTAAACGAGCGTGTGTAGCATTTTTAGCTAAACCAAGTTGTTCTCTAATTTGAGTATTGTCCTTTTCAAGGTAAATCATCGGAACTTCAATCCAAAAGTTAGGATTTTCTATTATAGATAATAAAACCTGACTAGGACTCATTCCTTTAAAAGTTTCTTGATGTGTCACTTTCCGAACCAATTGAGAAGCAAAAGTATGTGCTGGTTTCAATCTTCCACCAACATCTTGTATTACTAAAGTATTAAATAATTCGGCATGTTTTGTATCAACAATATTCGCTTTTAAGATGGAATCTATTTGTTGAGGTGAAATAGCACGTTCTTGATGTTGCTGTTGTGCAGAAACAGATAGTGAAAGAAATAATAAAGTTGTAATACTTAATGCTTCTTTTTTCTTTCTAATTTTTTTTAAGGTATTTTTTAAATAATCAAATCGAGTGTTTTTTGCAAACAGAATACAAATTAGTCCAGTATACAGCATAGAATAACCAATGTAAGTGAAAAATGTTCCCCAAAAATCATGATTTACAGATAAGTGGGTTTCTTCTACTTCTTTGGTATTGTCATAACTAGATTGAAATAATTTATAACCGTTAAAGTCTAAAATATGATTCATAAATATTCTATAATCAAACGTTTCTTCTTTTGTAATAACAGTTACTTCACTGGCATACGAAGCCGCACTTTCTGAGCCAGGGTATTTTTCTAATTGAAAATCTCTTAATTTAATATGAAATGGTGTTTCCATAGTTTTAGAACCATATAACATTCTAAAATTTAAATTATCAACGGTAAGTTCTTCGGAGTTTTGTGTATTGTATTTTCCACCTAATAATTCAACTCTTTCTGTTTTGTTATTTGTCGTAATCTCCAATACAATTACATCAAATTTTTTATCGTCTTTTGGTCCGCTTACCATTTTTAAAATTCCTTTTTCTGCTGGTCTAGGAATTACAAATTGCAATCCAGAAATGTCATGAAGCGATAAATAGTTGAACGCTGCTAAAGAATCTTTGGTGACTTTTCCTTTTACTTGATCTGCCATTCGCAACCAAGTTCCGTCTTCTTTAGTTGCTATTTTAAGTTCTCCATCTACAGTTGTAAAATTGATGGTTGCATTATTTTCAGCATCAAATCCAACTAAAACGTTATGGATATTTTGTGTTGTTCCTTTTTTAATATAATGCTCATGTCTTGTTCCTTCACTAGATTCTACAAAGAATAAATATTCATCACCATTTTCATCTTCAATTAATTTTTTCTCTGCCCACGGAATATATTCTACCAATTTAATATGAACAGGTTGATCTATGAATTTTGTAGAAAGTTTCCAATTATTTTTTCCCCAAGCTGATAATAATATTGGTTGATGAATAGTTGGCTTTTGCTGATTGTTATTGTCTATAACAACATTTAAATACGTTGTTTCAGAAATAAATTTATTGGTAACTTCTCCTTCTTTAATAATCATTAAACCTTCGAAGCCAATATAACGCGTAATTCCTGCTCCAATTAAGATGAATAAAAATGATACATGAAATAATAATACAGGCCATTTTTCTTTTTTATACAATCTGTATCTAAAAATATTACCAAAAAAGTTGATAACAAAAAAGATCATAATTGCTTCAAACCACCAAGTATTATAAACTAAAGCTTTAGAGGTTTGTGTACCAAAATCGTTTTCTATAAAAGTAGCTATTCCCATTGAAGTTGCAAATAGGAAAAATAAGACAGCTGTTAAGCGTGTCGAGTAAAGAATATTTAAGATTTTTTTCATCAGTAAATTAGTAATGTGAAAGTTCACAAATTTACGGATAAAAGCTTGAATAATCGATTGGTTTTGTTTGTTTTTTAGTAAGCCAAAATGTTAAAAAAATAAGTTTTATGTTCTTGTCTACTTGCGGGAATTAGTATTTTAAATTCTCCTTTTAACGATTGAATCCTATCAGCTATTGCTTCTGTTGTGGTGCTTATTATTTGTTCTTTAAGTAGATATGTCGAATATTGTTTCCACCAGTTTCTTTTTCTGTAATTTCAAACTCGCCGATACTTTTTATCAAAGGATATAATTTAGGAAAACCATAATTTCTTGGATCAAAATCTGTTTTTTTCTTAATGATAAAATTCCCTAATACTCCTAAGAAAGCCCAACCACTATCATCTGAAATTTCGTCAATACTATCTTTTATTAGATTTATTAACTCTTTATCAACCTTACTTACTGAAGTAGGCTCATTTTTATGTTTACTCTGTTTATCCAGTTTTTCAATTATATCACGTTGTTGTTCTTTTTTCAGAATTTCAATGTATATAAATTTATCACAAGCAGTAATAAATGGCTTAGGAGTTTTCCTTTCTCCAATTCCAATTACAAACATTGCTGCTTCTCTTAAACGGGTTGCTAGTCTTGTAAAATCGCTGTCACTAGATACAATGCAAAATCCATTCACTTTTTCTGAGTACAGCAAATCCATAGCATCAATAATGAGCGCGCTATCACTTGAATTTTTCCCTGTTGTATAGCTGTATTGTTGTATTGGAGTTATTGCGTTTTCAAGCAAAACACCTTTCCACCCTGAAGCTGTTGGTTTTGTCCAATCTGCATAAATACGTTTGATTGTCGGATTTCCATATTTAGCAACTTCGTCAAGCATTTCTTTTATGTAAGCATACGGAACATTATCTGCGTCAATTAATACTGCAAGCTTTTCATCTTTCATCTTAAGTTTATTTTTTAATTATTGCGAACATTTAGTATTTGGTTTATTGCATGTTAAAGCATCTAATTTAGTAATTAACGATACCCGTCTTAAGTTTACATTTCGTTGTTTTATTCCGTTCCAGTTTTTCATTCAGAGTTTTATCTTAACTATATTCGTTAAAAAATAAAACTCACATCATTGAAAATAAATTTAATAGTAATAATAAACTGCTGAATAATAGAATTAAAATATTCAGTGATTTCCAAATTTTTTTCGATATTTTTAGATTAATACTACTTATAATAATTGCTGAAAGACTAAAAATTATACTAAGAAGGGTTGTACTCCATCTTCCATTAAGAAAACCTGGAAAATAATCTTTAAAAATAGCAACTCTTTCGGCTTGGGTAGTTCCTAGGTTAAAAACATATATCCATAAACCATATATTGAAAATGGAATTAACAAGCAGATTAAACTTATTAATGTTAATATTTTCCATTGGGATTGATTTATATTTTTCATTTCCTTTTTTTCCGGGTTTGAGTGCGTTACTGAACCAAATTCAGCACAAGTAGCGAAGTTACCGAAAAATGAGTTTAGAAACAAGCTTAACTACTCAGCAACAGAATCAATTAAAATAGTAAGCATATCAATAGCAGCTTGCGCAATTTTTGTTCCTGGTCCAAAAACACCAACAGCACCAGCGTCAAATAAAAATTGGTAATCTTGAGCTGGAATTACACCACCAACAATGACCATAATATCTTCGCGTCCGTATTTTTTTAATTCAGAAATTACTTGAGGAACCAGAGTTTTATGTCCTGCCGCTAACGAAGAAATTCCTAAAATATGAACATCGTTTTCTACGGCTTGTTTTACGGCTTCTTTTGGTGTTTGAAATAAGGGGCCAATATCTACATCAAAACCTAAATCTGCATAACCAGTTGCTACCACTTTTGCACCACGATCATGACCATCTTGTCCTAATTTTGCAATCATTATTCTTGGACGTCTTCCTTCTAAATCAGCAAAATTATCTGCTAATTCCGCCGCTTTTTTAAATAATTTATCTTCTTTTATTTCTTTACTATACACACCAGATATGGTTTTGTGAACTGCTTTATGTCTGCCAAAGATAAGCTCTAAAGCATCAGAAATTTCACCTAAAGTAGCTCTGTTTCTTGCTGCGATAATTGCTAAAGCCAACAAGTTTTTATCCTGATGAATATCAGAATCATTTGAATTTATACTAAATCTTGCAGCTTCAGTCAAAGCTAACAAAGATTTTTTAACTTCAGAGTTATTTCTTTCAGATTTTAATATATGTAATCGTTCTATTTGTGATTGACGAACAGCTTCATTATCGACATCTAAAATGTGTAATGGGTCTTCTTTTTTTAGCTGATATTTGTTTACACCCACAATTACATCTTTACCGCTATCAATTTTTGCTTGTTTAATGGCCGCAGCTTCTTCAATACGCATTTTCGGAATTCCCTTTTCAATCGCTTTGGTCATTCCGCCTAATTCTTCAACCTCTTTAATTAACTCCCAGGCTTTATTTGCGATATCCTCAGTTAATTGTTCAACATGAAAACTTCCTGCCCAAGGATCTACAGTTTTGGTAATATTGGTTTCTTCTTGTAAGTAAATTTGTGTATTTCTTGCAATTCTGGCAGAAAAATCTGTTGGTAATGCAATGGCTTCATCCAACGCATTTGTATGTAAACTTTGTGTGCCGCCAAAAGCTGCTGCCATTGCCTCTATAGTAGTTCTGGCAACATTATTAAAAGGATCTTGTTCTGTTAAAGACCAACCACTAGTTTGACAATGTGTTCTTAACGCTAATGATTTTTGATTTTTTGGATTGAATTGCTGAACTATTTTTGTCCATAACATTCTTGCTGCTCTCATTTTTGCAATTTCTCTAAAATGATCCATGCCAATAGCCCAGAAAAAAGATAGGCGAGGAGCAAACGTGTCAATATCCATTCCTGCTTCAATTCCTTTTTTAATATATTCTAATCCGTCTGCTAACGTATACGCCAATTCAATTTCTGCCGTTGCTCCTGCTTCTTGCATATGATATCCAGAAATAGAAATAGAATTGAATTTTGGCATATTATTGCTTGTAAATTCAAAAATATCAGCAATAATTTTCATGGATGGAGTTGGCGGATAAATATAGGTATTACGCACCATAAATTCTTTTAAGATATCATTCTGTATGGTTCCAGAAAGTTGTTCTGGAGTAACGCCAGTTTCTTCTGCAGCAACAATGTAAAATGCTAAAATTGGTAAAACAGCACCATTCATAGTCATAGAAACCGACATTTTATCTAACGGAATTTGGTCAAATAAAATTTTCATATCCTCAACAGAATCTATGGCAACACCGGCTTTACCAACATCGCCTTGAACACGTTCGTGATCAGAATCGTACCCTCTGTGTGTTGCTAAATCAAAAGCAACAGACAATCCTTTTTGACCAGCTTCTAAGTTTCGTCTATAAAAAGTATTGCTTTCTTCTGCAGTAGAAAAACCGGCGTATTGTCTAATTGTCCAAGGTCTACGAACATACATTGTAGCATATGGTCCGCGTAAATATGGCGGAATTCCAGCTACAAAATCTTCATGAAAAAAAGTTTTTTCAGTTTGATTTTCAGTACTTATTAATGAAATGTTTTGAATGTTTTTTCTGTTCATTTTTGATAAACTTACAGCTTAATTTTGTGATACATTTTTTCTCCTATAGATTTAATTACTGATTTGTCTTTTTCAATAACACCTTTATTCAGCGTTTATTCTCTTTTTTTCAATAGCTTCCGCTATTCGTTTTTTAAGTATGGGAGTTAATAATGTTTTTATCGGTTTTATTTTTATAAACGGATAAATTTCAATTTCATTTTTCATAATATCATTTTTATTAAGCTGATTGTTTGTGCCCAATAAAACGATTTCTTTAGTGTCGAATTTATCTTGTTCTTTGTTCTCGCTTTCTGTAATTTTTCGTTGGATTACACCTTGTTTTAATTGTTTTAAAAATCCGCCAGATTTCTCAATGTCTTTAAATATTTGTAATGCTTTCTCTGCTAATTGATTGGTAATACTTTCTATATAATACGAACCATTTGCAACTGTATTTGCACTTTCTAAATAACTTTCTTGTTGTAAAATTAGTAATTGATTTCTAGAAATCCGTTCTCCAAACTCATTTTTTTTATGAAAAACAGCGTCATAAGCTAAATTATTAATAGTATTTGCTCCGCCTAAAACACCACTCATACATTCTGATGTTGTTCTTAACATATTTACATTATAGTCGTAAATAGTTTTATTTCTTAACGTTGGTTGCGCGAAAATATGAGCATCTATTTCTTCTGAATCATATTCTTTTAAGAGTGATTTCCAAAGGATTCTAAATGCTTTTATTTTAGCGATTTCGAAAAAATAATTGCTTCCAATTGCAACGTTGAAATGAAATTTATGAGCAATACCTTTTCCGAAATGATTTAAATATTCATTTGCATGCGCTAAGGTATAGGCTAATTGTTGTGTGGTAGTTGCTCCAGCATTTTGATATAATGTAGCATCAATACCAACAGAATTTTTACAATGAGTTACAATATTTTCGAATTCAGAATAATCTGACTTTAAATTGTTAAACCAATTTCCGGTTTGAGCCAAGTTATTAATTATATCAACTTGAATATAACAGTTTTTTGAATCGATAAAACTAGAAAATTCATTAATAAATGAAGCATCTAAAAAATGAAATCTAAAATAAAGTATTGTTTGTTTTGTGTCTATTTTTTTTAGTACTGATTTATAATCAAACTTTTTATCAGCAATGAATTCAATTGCATTTGCCCCTTTTTCTATGGCGTTGAGCGCAATGTAATTTGTTGTTTGGGCATCATTAATAAAAATAGATTGAGAAATATTGAATTTGAATTTAGTTTCTTCAGTTAAACTATTTTTTCTGTCTTCTTTGGTGTAAAAAGGTTTTACAACAATGTCTTCATCGGTTTTCCATAAAAGTGTTTCATTATAATCAGCACCTTCTAAATCAACCTGAATTTTTTGTTTCCAAGCCGCAGCAGAAGTCGTATTAAAATGTTCAAATAACGTTGAGCTCATTATTTTTTTATGGTATCAAATTCTATAATATAAATATCTTCATTTTCTTTCTTCATTAAATATTTCTCTCGGGCAAATTTTTCTATTTGTAAAGAATCGTTTAAACTTTTTATGGTTAATTTATCTTCTTCTATCTTTTTTTTGTAAAAATCGATAGCAGTTTCTAATTCATCTATTTCTTTATTAAACTCTCTGTGAATAAGATAAGAATTTTCATCAAAAAATAGCATCCAAACACAAAATACAATTAATATTATGATATACCTATTGGTAAAAAAATTGACTAACTTATTTTCTTTTAGTTGTTTAAAAGTCATTATAATTTATTGCTTATTACAGTTCTAACTATGTCTATAGCTACATTATTATGTCTATCGTTAGGAATTATAATATCTGCATAGTTTTTTGTTGGCTCAATAAACTGTTGATGCATCGGTTTTAACGTGTTTTGATATCGACTTAAAACTTCGTTTATATCTCTGCCACGATCATTAATATCTCTCTGAATTCTTCTAATCAGTCGTTCATCTGTATCTGCATGGACAAAGATTTTAATATCAAAAAGATTTCTTAGTTCTTCATTATTGAAAATTAAAATTCCTTCCACAATAATTACTTTTCTAGGATGCATTTTAACAACATCTTTAGTTCTGTTGTGTGTAACAAAAGAATATATTGGCTGATTAATAGTCTTGCCAGCTTTTAATTTTTTTAAATGTTCAATAATTAATTCGAAATCGATTGCTCTCGGGTGATCAAAATTTATTTTTGTTCGTTCTTCGTAGCTCAAGTTATCTGTAGCTTTGTAGTAAGAATCTTGAGAAATAACAGAAACTTCATCTGTAGGAAGTTCTTTTATTATTTTATTTACAACAGTAGTTTTTCCACTTCCTGTTCCTCCAGCAATTCCAATTATAAGCATAATGATCCGATTGTTTATGTATGATAATTGAGAACAAATTTAATAAAAATTCATTCAAGTTAAAGCATAAAAAAAGTCCTTTCTTTTGAAAGGACTTTAAAGAGCCGATGAAGGGACTCGAACCCCCGACCTGCTGATTACAAATCAGCTGCTCTAGCCAACTGAGCTACATCGGCTTTTGTTTTTTTTAAGCGTGGCAAATATATTATGATTTCTGATATTGACAAACTATTTTTTATTTTTTTTAATAAAATTATAACCGTTTAATTACCAGTTAAAAATAAATTATGAGAGCTTGTCGTTGGTAATTACATCCATAGAAATAGTTAAATCCTTGTAAATTAGTAACGGTTTCTGTATTTGGAGCTCCTGAGCTCCATTTACTAAATATGTTTGTTTTGTATCCCGCACCTTGTAAAAGCCCTCCTAAAGTTATTGTGCTACTGGGTATTGGTCTTTGTCCTCCTAGCGTTATGTATGTGAATACTTTTTTGTAATTCCACACATCTACGTATTCATCTCATTTGTCATTTCCTCTGATATAAGAATGTCTAGCATGTTTACCCGTTAAAAAGACATAATGTGTAGGGGGGTGCAACAAACAGGTGCTCCAGTATAATGCTGTGTAAAAAGCATTCCGATTTGTGCAAGTAAATCAATATTTGGAGTTCCAATTTTTTGCTGAGAATACACGTCAACTTCTCCATAACCTAAATCGTCTGCTAAAAAGTAAATTATATTTGGATGTTTAGTTGCTTATTGACTTTTTTATTGCAGCTTAAAGTTGTAATCGCAAGAATGCTAAATATGAATATTTTTTTCATTTTAAACTAGTTATTTAAAATTTATTTTTGATTGTAATACGTCTGAAAGTTCTTTGTAAAAAAGTCATCTGTGCCATTTGTAAAAGGAATGATGAAAAACGAATAACTGTGTGGTTTATTCGCTTTAAAAATATATTTATCTTGAGGCATTGCACTCCAACTATCATCACCACCAACACCTCTTTGACCTAAGTCTATGTTTAATTGAGTAAGGTCTTTTTCCTTGATATCAATTGTGTGTTTGGTCATATTTATTTTCGGAGTTCCATCTCTTTTGTTTATTTCTTGGGGGTTGTTACTTTCATCATAAATTAAACCATCAGTGGTGTCAAAATCTTCATTAGGTATATGTAAAGCACTAAAACTAAAATTATCAGGATTGTTTTTCGATGCAACAAAAAGCAATCCATTGTTATCGCTATTCTTTACAGAAAGCCATCTGACACTAGTTTTGTAGCCATTTTCTTGAGGTCTTATATAGGGTACATATTGCTCTTTAGCTGTGCTTTTATACAAATCAACAAAAGAAGATGCTTTTCTGTCATTGTAATTTTCCCAAGGTCCTCTTCCGTAATAGGTAATTGTATGATACTCTTTTGGTAGTTGCATTCGCATTCCTATTCTTGGTATATCACCTTTGTAGTCACTGGTATTTAATTTGTTTGAAACCTTAATAATTCCTGAAGGGTATATTTCGTAAGTAGTAGTAAACGTTGTTTTTACTCCAGGTAAATCATATACAATATCAATTACAATATTTTTAGAATTCACAATCTTAAAAGAGCTGACTTTTGCGTTTTTACTAGCATTTTTCCACTCAACATTTTCTAAATGCATTCTATTTCCAAAATCATTATCTGTAGGAGCTCTCCAAAAATTAGGCTTTGGTCCTTTGTTCTCTTTAATCAACTGTTGATTTTTATATTGATAAGAAACAATACGTCCTTCACTTTTATTGATTTCTAATTTGAAGGTGTCATTATATAAGGTTAAAATAGCTCCATTTTCTTGTTGATTAATGGTCTCTTCAGGACTATTTATAGGAAGCGAACCCCATTTGATGTTTTTATGTAGCAGAATTTGTTCATGAGCAACTTGATATCCTTTCTTTAGAATTCCCCAGTCTTTTTTTAAGGTAGCTCCAATGGTTAGGAAATACTCTGTATTCTTTTTAAAATTAATGTTATTTAACGATAATTTAAGTTCCTTTTTCTTGTGTGGAAGAAGACTAATGTCTTGTAATTTAAAAGTGTGAATTACTGTTCCGTTAGCTTTGATGCTTGCATTTAAGTTGAAAGCATTCAGGTTTGTAAAATCATATAAGTTTTCAATCACTATTTTCACTTCATTTGTTTCTGAAGTTTCATCAATAAAATTGATAAATTCATGTGCTTTTTTCACTTCGTATAATGCAGGTTGAGGCGTTCTGTCTGGAAAAACAATTCCGTTGTTTAAAAAAGTGCCATCGGTTGGCATATTCTTTCCATAATCGCCTCCATAAGCATAATACTTTTCACCTTTTTCATTTGTCTTCCAAATAGATTGATCTACCCAATCCCAAATAAAACCTCCTTGTAAATTGTCATATTTTTCAATTATATCCCAATAATCTTGAAAATTCCCAGTACTATTCCCCATAGAATGTGCATATTCACTTGGAATAAATGGTCTATCTGTTTTTGTTTTTCCAATTCTTTCAAAAGTAGCGGGAGTAGGATATTGCGGAACAATAATGTCAGTATTCCAATCCATATTAAACAAGTTATTATCAAACTTGTAAGTTCTTTCGTATTGTACAGGTCTTTTCGATTTTATATCATGCTCTTTAATGGCTTTGTAGCCAGCATAAAAATTTATTCCGTTGCCAGCTTCATTACCCATTGACCAAATAATTACTGATGGATGATTTTTATCACGCTCAACCATTCTAACCATTCTATCAATATGTGCTTTTTCCCAATTCTCTTTTTTTGCTAATGTGTGCTTTCCGTAATACATCCCGTGTGATTCAATATTGGCTTCATCAACAACATAAATACCATATTTATCACATAAACTATAGAACATTTCTGGTTGTGGATAATGACTCAATCTTACAGCATTGATATTATTTTGCTTCCATAACAATATGTCATGAATGATTTGTTCTTTACTGATTACATGTCCTGTTTCTGGATTGTGCTCTTGTGTATTTACGCCTTTTAAAGTAATAATTTGGTTGTTGACATACAATAAACCATTTTTGATTTCTACCGTTCTAAAACCAATATCATTAGATGTTGCTTCTATAATTTCACCATTCTCTTTAATAGTAACAATTAGTTTATACAAATTAGGATGTTCTGCAGACCATGATTCTACGTTTTTGATTGTATTTAAAAAATTTGTTTTTTTAATACTATTTTTGATAATAACTATCGTTTTTCTTTGTGTGTCAATTAATTTATTAGAGCTGTTTAGTAGCTTGTAAGTAATTTCTAACTCTTTGTTTTTTACAGCATGATTTTGAAGTTCTATGTCAATATCTAAAATACCATTTTTATAAGTCTTGTCTAATAACGAGCTGATTTCTAAATCTTTTATTCTGGTTTTTGGTTGCGCATATAGGTATACACTTCTTTCGATACCGCTAATTCTCCAAAAATCTTGACATTCTAAATAAGAACCATCTGTCCACCTATAAATTTGAATGGCAATGGTGTTTTCTCCTGCTTGTAAATGGTTACCGATATTAAATTCGGCCGGCAATTTACTTCCTTGAGAATAGCCAATGTATTTTCCATTAATCCAAACAAAACCTCCAGATTTCATGGCGCCAATATGAAGAAAAACTTCTTTTTCCTTCCATTCTGCATCAACTGTAAAAATTCTTTTGTAAGAGCCTACTGGATTGTAATCATGTGGAACTTTACCTGGGTTTTTAGGATGCTTTACATCTACATATTCCATCTCAGCAGAGATTGGATATTTATAATGGGCAAACTCATATTGATGATTGGCGTAAATTGGAATTCCGAAACCTTCAATTTCCCAGTTTGCAGGAACTTTAATGTCGTCCCATTTATTTGTGTTGTAGGAAGGAATGAAAAACTCATAGGGTTTGTCGATTGGTTTTTTCACCCATTTAAACTTCCAAATTCCATCTAAAGAAAGATAATTTTTTGAACTTTGATGCTCATTTTTAAAGGCATTTTCTTCATTAGAAAAAGAATAAAAAGTAGTGTGTGGTTCTTCTTTGTTTTCAGAAATAACAGTTTCATTTTCTATATAAGAATAAATGCTAACGCCATTCACTTTTTCATCTTGAATATTGGTTGGTTCTTGACAGCTGATAAAAACGAAATTCACCATACTTAAGAATATGATTGTTTTGTTTTTAATATTTAGTGTTCTCATGTTTAAATATCTTTATTTTTTTATGAATGATCTTAATGTTTGTGCCGCTTTTTCTACCGTAATATCTCTTTGAGGCATTCCAAACATTTCGTAACCTACCATAAATTTTTTAACAGTTGCACTACGCAGCAATGGTGGATAAAAACTCATGTGCCAATGCCAATGATCATTTTTTTGATTGTTGGTTGGTGCCTGATGAATTCCACTAGAATACGGAAAAGAACAATTAAATAATTGATCGTATGCTTTTGTGATAACGGAAATAGCGTCCGCAAAAAGAGTAGCAGATTTACGATTCAAGGTACTCATGTCTTTTTCAGCGCTTCTTGGAATAATCATTGTTTCATAAGGCCAAAAAGCCCAGAAAGGCGTTAATACTACAAATTCGTCATTTGTGTAAATGATGCGTTCATCTTTAATTAATTCTTCTTCCAAATACGTTTTCAAAAGTGATTTATGATGTGTTGTATAATATTTTTTTTGTTGGTTGTCTTTTTTAAAAACTTCATTAGGCAGTGTAGATTGGCTCCAGATTTGTCCGTGAGGATGTGGATTACTACAGCCCATTACCACACCTTTGTTTTCGAAAATTTGAACGTAATTTACTTTTTTATTCTCTGCTAATTCTTTGAATTCTTTTTTCCAAGCTTCAACAACTTTCGTGATATTTTCAACAGACATTTCTGCAATACTCTTTGAGTGGTCTGGACTAAAGCAAATTACCTTGCAAATTCCTTGCTCGCTTTCAGCTTTCAGCAATCCATCGCTCAATGTAAACGGATTGTTGGTGTTTGGAATGGCAGCAAAATCATTTTCGAATACAAATACATCATTGTAATCTGGATTTTTATCGCCATTAGCTCTTGTGTTATTGGCGCATAAATAACAATCTTCATCATAAGAAGGTCTCTGCTCTTTACTAGATTCTTCCTCTTGCCCTTGCCAAGGTCTTTTTGATCTATGTGGTGATACCAAAACCCATTCGCCAGTTAAAATATTGTAGCGTTTATGGGTATGTGTTTGTAAGTTATCGAGCATTTCTGTGTATCAACTTTATGAGTTATGAAAAATAAATGTAAATAGAGATTACAATAATGCAGACAAGAATTCCTAAGGTGTTAATATGTTTCCAAGGCGTTATGTCTACTTGTTTTGTGTAATGTTGCAGATATGCTTCTTTTCTTGGTCTAAACTTTCCGATAAGTAGCATAATCAATACGTTAAAAACAAATAAAATAGCCATCACATGTAAAAAGTGAGGGAATAAACCTTCGTCTTTATAAACAATTTCATTTAAGATAATGTAAATAATATACAGAACTGCACCAGAAACAATGGCGATTTTCGCTGCGATAGCAGGAACATATTTCGTTAAATATCCAACAACAATAATTGTTAAAATAGGAATACTATAACAACCATTCACTTTTTGTAAGTATCCAAATAAACCATCTGGAGCATTGGCAATAAGCGGTGCGATACACATTGATAAAATTGCTAATAGTATTCCGAAACGCTTCCCTGCTTTTACAGTTTCTCTTTCTGTTGCATCTGCTTTAAAATGAGATTTGTAAATGTCTATTCCGAATAAAGTAACAGAACTATTTAAGGCAGAGTTGAATGAACTTAAAATTGCACCAAACAAAACAGCTGCAAAAAACCCAATCCAAGCTGCGGGTAAAACTTTAGTAACCAACATTGGGTATGCTTCATCTGGGTTTTCTAACGTATCTCCAAACATGTGAAAAGCGATAACCCCTGGAAGGACAACAATTAAAGGCCCTAATATTTTGATAAATGAAGCTAAAATCAATCCTTTTTGCCCTTCTTTTAAGTTTTTTGCACCCAAAGCTCTTTGGATAATTGCTTGATTTGTCCCCCAATAAAAAAGATTTACCAATAACATTCCTGTAAAAATGGTTCCAAAAGGGATGTCTGATTTTGAGGATCCAACAGCAATAAATTTCTCAGGATGCGATTGCATTAAAGTAGAAATACCATCAGAAAGACTTCCGTCCCCAACAGCGAGTAATCCAAAAAACGGAATTAACAAACCTCCAATTAGTAATCCAACAGCATTAATTGTATCAGAAACTGCTACCGCTTTTAATCCGCCAAATATGGCGTAAATAGAGCCAATAATACCAATTCCCCAAACGGTAATCCATAAAGCTGCAGTTTTTGATACCCCAAAGAGCTCTGGAACTTCAAACATTGAGTTTATGGCCAATGCTCCAGAGTATAAAACAATAGGTAATAATATGACAACATAACCACTTAAGAATAATCCAGAAGTGATGGTTTTTGTCATTTTATCGTACCGACGTTCTAGGAATTGTGGAATTGTTGTAATTCCACCTTTTAAATATCGGGGTAATAAAAATACAGCAGTAATAACCATTGCAATCGCTGCAATAACTTCCCAAGCCATTACTAAAATACCTTCTTTAAATGCGGCTCCATTTAAACCTACAATTTGCTCTGTTGATAAGTTGGTTAGTAATAATGAACCAGCAATAACGACACCAGTTAAGCTTCTTCCTCCTAAGAAATATCCGTCAGAACTGGCTTCGTCTGTGTTTTTGCTTTTTACGTAAGAGATAATAGCAACAAGGATCGTAAAGCCTAAAAAAGTGATTAATTGCATATGTTTTGTTTTAAAATTTAATCTTTAGTTGTTGAGTTTGATTTTCCAATTAACATTGTATTCTTCATCTGGATTTAATATTTGCAATCCGATGTTATTATTTAAGCTGTTTGGCGGTGCTGTTAAAAGTTCTATAGCGATGCAGTTTTTTTCAGTTGGAGGTGTATAAACTTGAATGTAATTTTCGTTTGCTGAAGAACTGATGTTTATATTGTGGTTTGGGGTTTTGAAATCAACATCGTTCTTTGATAAAGAAAAACAATCGTCTAATTTTTCATCTTTTATCTGAAATTCAGAATTATAATTATTTGTAGTAAGTTTTAATGGAGACATGTTTTTGTTAAAAACAATTTTTTTTGTGCTGCTAATTAACAAGGTGCTTTCGTGCAGGTTTTCGCTAAAAAAATACGGATGCCAACCTAAACTATAAGGAAAAGGATTGTCATCTTCATTTTTTATAAGAGCATTTAATTCGATGCTATTTTTGAAAAAAGTATACGTAAGTATAATAGAATATTTGAAAGGAAATCCTATTTCTCTCTCTGATTGATTGTATTTTAAACTGATTGTTTGTGATTGCTCAGAAGTAGTATAGTTTAAAATTTTGAAATTTTTATTATAAACGAGCCCATGAAGTGCACTTTTTGTTTCTGGGTTGTTAATTTCTAGCTGGTACATTGTGTTGTTAAAAGTGTATTTTCCATTTTCAACCCTACCTGTAAAAGGAAATAAGATAGAAGAAGCATATTTTTTTTCGGCAGAAACAGGTTCAAATTCTTTAATAACTGGAATGTTGTTTAAAGTGAGCTCTTGTAAACTACCACCTTGATCTAAAAATATTTTTGCACGAAAATTAATTTCAGAATTACTCAGTTCTAAATAATTTCCTTCTTTTTTATGCTCTATTTTGTACACGCTTTTTTTTAATTTTATAATGAATTTCTGATGACAAGATTGATTGGGTTCTGTATTTTCAATTGCTCTTTGTTCATAAACATTTGTGCAAGTTTCTTACCCATTTCAGTAAAATCTGTTGTCATAGTTGTTATGCCGCCTTCTAATATTTCTTTTAATAAGCTATCATTGATCGCTATTATTCCTAGATCTGTACCTGTTTTTAAGTTTTCTTCGCGAGCTTTTTTTATTAATAAAATTAAATTTCGATCATCTGGAATTAAATATATTTGATTTTTTTTAGGAACGTGATTTTCTAGACTATCTATAATACTATAATCTATTGCATTTGTTTCACAAAACTTTGTAAACCCTTTTTGCATTCCTAAAGGTTGTTTGTTGTCTTGAAAAAGTAATATAATTTCTTTGTACTTTTTAATTAAAGTTGAAGCCTCAACAAGATTATTGTAAATATCTTTTTCAAAGTTTTGATAGATAGATTGATAATCGCCTAATTCTTCATTTGTTTGATCTAAAATATATACTTTTTCACTTGGTAATTTTTCGATTACATTCTTAGTATTTTTTAAATTTGAAGGCATGATGATATAGCTATTGTAGTTGCCAATATTATCATAAATTAATTTTGAAAAAATATCATAATTAAAATGATGAAAGAAAATATCCACTTGGATGTTTTCTGGTAAATTTTTCAAAAAAGAATTATATAAATCTTCTTTAAAGACATTTAATTCGTCAAATAATAAAAAAACTTTTTTAGCGATATCAATATTTTCACTCTTTACATAATAGCCCTTTCCAGAAATTGATTGCACTACTCCACGAGCTTTTAATTCGCTATAAGCCATTAAAACAGTATCTCTAGAAACTCCGTACTTGTTCCTAATGCTGTTAATTGAAGGTAGTTTATCTCCTTTTTGTAAAACCGTATCAATCAACGATTTTTCAATAGAGGTTATGATCTGTTTGTATTTAGCAACACCTAGGTTACTTTCTATTTTGATTATGCTCATGTAGCAAAGATATAAAATATCATGAATAAAAAAAAACTAGTAGGGAATGGTAGGTTTTGTTGAAAAATAGTATAGATTGCAGAATGTTAATGTAATCTTATTGAAAAATCTTACTAATTTTTTATAAAAACCACAAAACAAACAAGTCAAATGTGTAAATATAATTAAAAAAAGTATCTAAGATAATTCAAATTTAATTCTTTAGAGTATGAAAAAATTATTTAATACATTGCTTGTTTTCTTGCTATTCTTTCCATTTCCAATGAGCGTTCAGACCTTTGGGCCGGAGGAGATGTACATCAAAAGCGATTTTAATTGCTAGAAATAATGGCAAGCTATCAATAATAAAAATTAAATAAGTTAAGTTAATGAGATTGTTATATATGTCAATTTTATGTTGTTGTATTTCTTTAAGTACACTAGCACAAAAAGTAACCAAATTGAATTCAAATCAGTTAAGCGTAACTGTAGATGAAACATTTCCTAGGATTGTAAACTATCAGTGGAACTCATCAGGAGAAGCCCTATCTGCAAATGAAAACCAATTAAACACGATCCTCATCAATGGTGAAAGTTATGCTCCAAAAGTTAGCTCTAAAACAGAAAACAATAAAATACTTTATACGCTTACAATTACCGAATTAGATTTAGAATTAAAACTTCATATTTCAGTTCAAAAAAATATCGTTTCATTAAAATTTGATACAATAACAGAAAACGGTGTTTTTAAAGTTCATACTATTGAGTTTCCTAATCATAGTCTTTTAAGCGTAAATAGCACTGATAAAAATGGGCAGTTCTCAGGCTCAAAAATGTTTACAGCTATTGAAGGAACTGGAGATGTTTTTCAAAAAGTAACTAAAAAAACACCCGTAGATAGTGTTGCAGAAGGATATTTATATGCAATTGTAAATACAAAAAAACTAGCTGGATCGATTTGGTCTAATGCCGTTGAGGAAAAGACAGATAACAACCGTTTACAAAAGCAAACAACAAAACATAATCGAGTTCT
The DNA here is from genome assembly GCA_041689245.1 of Flavobacteriaceae bacterium. GTDB lineage: Bacteria > Bacteroidota > Bacteroidia > Flavobacteriales > Flavobacteriaceae > Polaribacter. The sequence continues at coordinate 48,044 of JBDNGO010000071.1, forward strand.
AACTACTAAAGTCTGGAGTGGTTCATGGGTTTATAGAGCAAAAGGGATGACAAAACCAAGCCCTTTGCCAGAACTAAAAATTGTGATTACCAATGATGTTAATAATGACAATTTGGTAGATTGGCAAGATGGAGCAATCGCTTACAGAGATATTCTAAATACACCTGTTGGTTCAGAGAAAATTCCAAACCTGGTTGTACAAAGGATTCCGATGAATTTTGCGAGTCAAGCTACCAATCCATTTACCAAATCATTGGAGGAAACCAAACGTATATTTTTAAACACCGACGGACTTGGACAATATGTGATTCTGAAAGGATACGGTTCTGAAGGACACGATTCTAAACATCCAGACTATGCAGATATAGGACATAGACAAGGAGGAGCAGAAGAACTAAATGTGTTAGCAAACGCAGCTAAAAAATACAATACATCAATTGGTGTGCATATCAACGGAACAGAATCGTATCCAGAAGCACAAGCTTTTAATGAAACATTGGTAAATAAAGAAAAAAAAGGTTGGAACTGGTTAGATCAATCTTATTATATGAATAAAAGATATGATGGCGTTTCTGGGAATAGATTGAGAAGAATAAAATCATTGAAAGATCAAGTGCCTGCTTTAGACTTTTTGTATGTAGATGTTTGGTATGCAAAAGGAAGTTGGGATAGTAGAGAATTAGGAAGAGAAATTCACTCTTTAGGATTCTATTATACAACAGAATTTCCACAAGATCACGAATACGATGCTGTTTGGAATCACTGGGCCGTGGATTATAAATATGGTGGGAAAACGATCAAAGGATTCAATAGTAAAATTGTTCGTTTTATTAGAAATCACCAAAAAGATACATGGATTGCAAAACACCCTTTATTAGGTGGTGCCGAAATGGTAGATTTTGAAGGTTGGCAAGGAAGAATTAATTATGATGATTGTATAGATGTTACATTTGATGTGAACCTGCCTACTAAATATTTACAGCATTTCCCTATTGTAAAATGGGAAGAAAAAAGCATCACTTTTACTGATGAGGTAAAAGTATCTGCAGACTCAGGAAAAAGAATCATTACAAAAAATGGTAAAGTATTGCTAAAAGGAAATACGTATCTATTGCCTTGGAATCCTAAAACTGAAGAAAAATTATATCACTGGAATGATACAGGAGGAAGTTCTTCTTGGGAATTGCCTACTTCTTGGAAAAATACTGCTACTGCTTATATGTATCAATTAACAGATTTAGGGAGGGTAAACGAGGAAGCAATTTCCGTAGTAAATAGTCAAGTTGAACTTTCAGCGAAAGCTAAAACACCTTATGTACTCTTTAAAAAGAAACAGCAAAAAGAAACCGTGGTTTGGGGAGAAGGTTCGTTGGTGAGAAACATGGGATTTAATAGTGGAGATTTAAATAATTGGACGCTAAATGGAACAAATACGGCAGTTAAAAGAAATAAAAATGGACAATACGAATTGTCTATAGATAAAGGCGATATGGCTGAAGTAAGTCAAACAATTAAAAGCTTACCTAAAGGGCATTATTATGCGTCTGTTTATGTAAATGCAGAAAATAGAAAAGCAACCTTAGCCGTGAAAACAAAAAACACATCGACATCAACATATACCGTCAATTCTTTATGGGAAAACTATATCGCAGCGGATAGTAAACATGGTACAAACATGCAAAGAATGTATGTACACTTTGATGTAGATGAGCATCACGAAGATGTTGAATTGTTTTTAAGTGCAGATAAAGGCACTGGTAACGTATTGTTTGATAATATTAGAGTAAAGGCAATTGCCCAAACGAAAAAAGCAGACAGCCTCTATTTTGAAGAAAATTTCGAGCATGTGCCATCAGGAATTTTTCCATTTGTTAAAGGTCCTGCCGGAGGATCGAATGATCCAAGAATTCATTTAGCAGAATTACACTCTCCTTACACTCAAAAAGGTTGGAATGGAAAAAAAATTGATGATGTGATTGAGGGAAAATGGTCTTTGAAATTACATGAAAATATATATGGACTTGTGGTGCAAACTATTCCGCAAAATGTACGTTTCAAAGCAGGGAAAAAATACACAGTTACTTTTAAATATCAAACAGAATCAAGTGATTATTCATTTGCTATAGGAGATAATACTGAAATAGTATCAGAAAGTATTATTGCAACTCAGCTAGAAACGCAAACATACTCAGTTACTTTTATTGGATCTAAATCTGGCAATTCTTGGTTTGGATTTGTCAAGAATAATAAAAATGAATCGGATCTTATTATTGATGATATTGAAATAAAAGAACATAAAACCAACAACTGGGTGATTACTGAATCTTCTTCTGAAGAAACTTCTGGAGAAGGCGAGAAGAATGGGCATGCAAAACATGCAATTGACATCAATAGTGAAACATATTGGCACTCGGCTTGGTCTGCTTCACAACCAAGCTATCCACATTCTTTTACTGTTAACTTAAATATAGATCAAATAATTAAAGGGTTTACCTTTTTGCACAGAACAGACAAATATAACGGCAGGCCAAAAGACATTACAATTGAAACAAGTACGGATGGTTTAACTTTTGAAAGCCTTGGTGATTTTATATTGAACGATGGCACTGCAAAACAATTAAGAGAATTAACGACTCCAATAACTATTAAGTATTTTAAAGTTACAATTACAAGTGGTTATGATGATAATTCGGGGGAAGATGTGTTTTTTACACATTTAGCAGAGGTTGGAATTTATTAGGATTTTTTTATATTTTATAAGCGGTTAATAATTAAACAATTAAAAGTATGAGTTTAAGAAGAGATTTCATAAAAAACCATCCATTATGGAAAAAATTCGGAGAACATGCGCAAGGAGCTGGTCATGGAGGAATGGATTTCTTCGTGATTGACGCTTTTATTGAATCAGCAAAACAAAATATAGCTCCGCCTTTAGATGCTTATGATACAGCTGCTTGGAGCGCAATTACGCCACTTTCTGAATTATAGATAGAAAACAACGGTGAGCCACAAGATTTCCCTGATTTTACAAGAGGAACGTGGGTGAAACGGAAACCTTACAATTGGATTAAAGACACATATTAAGAAAAATAAAATAGTAAAGATAGATGAGAGAAATTATATCATTAGCCCCTGGCAGGACTTGTCTTTTTGGAGATCACCAAGATTATTTAGGATTACCAATAATAGCATGTGCTATTAACAGATATATAAAATTACATGCCGTAGAGAATAATAAAAGGTATTTTAATATTTCAAAACCAGACATTCATAAAACCAGAAAAATTGAGATTGATTCTATAACCAGTAACATGGTTGTTAATGGAGACCATTTAATGTCAGTTTTAAAAATTGTTAGAAAGTATAATTGCATTCCAGATAAAGGGTACGATGTGGAAGTGACAGGCAACATACCTATTAATGCAGGAACTTCTAGTTCTTCTGCTGTAGTAATTTCTTGGACGAAATTTTTGCTAGAAGCTTTTGGGTGTAGCGAAGAGGTTACTCCAGAGTTTATTTCAAAAATAGCTTATGAAGCAGAAGTTACTGAGCAAAATTCTTCTGGAGGAAAAATGGATCAATATAGTATTGGTTTAGGAAATGTCATTTATTTAGAAACAGGTGATGATTTTTCTTACGAAAGGATGAATGTAAGCTTACCTGGATTGATTATAGGAGAATCAGGTATTCCAAAAAATACATTAGGGCTTTTAAAAGAACTGAAAGAAAATACTTGGTTATCTATCCACAAGATAAAAGAAGCTGATTCCAATTTTGATTTAAAAAAGGCGGTTAAAAGCGATTATAATACATATAAGAATTTTGTACCTGAAGGTTTACAGTCCTATTTTTATGCCGCAATTTCGAATCATGATATAACGAGAAAAGCGTATAAGGAATTTAAAAAAAATAAAATTGACTATCAAAAAATTGGTAGCTTAATGAATGAGCATCATAAAATTTTAAAAGATGTTTTGAAAATCACTGTTCCGAAAATTGACGCAATGATTGATGGAGCATTACAAGCAGGAGCTTTAGGTGCAAAAATTGTTGGTTCTGGTAGAGGAGGAAGCATTGTTGTTTTAGCCCCTGAAGGAAAAGAAAAGGAAGTTATTGAAGGAATTATGAAAGCAGGAGCTAAAGATGCATACCAGGTGTCTGTAGATTCTGGGGCAAGAATAATTAAACAAGTAGATTTCGAAATCTAACTTAATACTATTTGATCCGTCCTGAATAATCGACACAGATTATTAGATAAAAATAATTAATTAAACACGTATTTTTTCTTTTATAGGTTCTCATTGTTATTTTATATATGCATTTGATTTCAACATATAATTTGAACAATGTGGTTGTTTGTTGTTGTAAATATCAATTTCATTTTTTACTAAAATCTTCATAATTGGAAGTTCTTTATTAAACTCTTGTTTTTTTACATTAGGATACTTTTTTGTGTATCGCTATTTCAGGACAAGGCATTTTTAAAATAAAAAAACCTTGCTAAGAAAAGCAAGGTTTTGATGATTTGGTAAGATTTTATCTAAAATTCCCAAAAAGAATTAAATACGCTCTAATTATTGTCTTCTTTATCATTTTCTTTATCGTTTTCTTTTAGCACTTCTTTTTTTACAATAGTGCCACTAGGATCTAAAACTACTTCCATTTTGGTTTCTCCTTTTTCAATTTCAATTTCATATACCTTTCCTTCTTGGGTTTCAGAGATTTCTGCTGCTTCAATATCATAACCAGGAAAAGCTGTCATTAAAGCTGTTTTTACAACGTTAGGTATTTCTTTTACCTTAATTTTATGCTCAGTTTCTTTCCAGGTGCCATTTTCTAAGAAATTGGCAGAATATGCTACTTTGTGCATTTTAAATTCTACTTCCCATTCGGTAGAATTTTCTTTGTCCCATTTTATTTTTTTAGCCATTGGAAATTTCTTTGCAAATGCCTCTTTTACTTTTTGTGGTACTTTTTCTCCTGAAGAAAAAGCAAGCATTGTGCAAGCTAAAAATGTACCTAAAATTACTTTTAATGATTTCATTGCTATCTTATTTAAGATTATTAATACTGTAAATGTACCACCCAATTCTAAAGATTATTTTAAGAGAATCTAAAGTGTTTTTGAATTAACGTACTTTTAACAAAAATGGCGTATCTAGTAAAAGATACACCATAATTAAGGCTTTATTGTAAAATTCTGCTATTAATCATTATCAGAATCCTCTTTGTCTTCATTGTCTTCATTGTCTTCATTGTCTTCATTGTCCTCTTTATCTTCTTTATCTTCTTTCTTTTGCTCTTTTTTTACAATGGTTCCTTTAGTATCAATAACTACTTCCATTTCAGTTTCTCCTTTTATAATAATAAATTCATAAACCGTCCCTTCAGTAGTTTCAGAAAGCTCCATTTCCTTAGTGGTATACCCTATGAAGTTGACATTAAAAGCATCCATTACTACTTGTGGAATTTCTGATGCAGTAACTTTATATTCAGTCTCTTTCCATACTCCGTCTTGCGTAAAATTTGATGAGTATTCTTTTTCGTTCAGCTTAAATTCTACTTCCCATTCGGTATCTGATTCTTTAGACCATTTTACATCTGTTGCATCTGAGAATTTTTGAGTAAAGGCATTTTTTACTTTTTGTGGTGCTGTAGCTTCTTTGTCACACGACATAAGATTTAGTGTTAATACAACGAATACCAATAGTTTAATTTTTTTCATTTTAAATATTTTTATGGTTAACCATAAAGGTACAATCCAATTCTAAAGAAATTTTTAAGAGAATCTTAAGTCAAAATATTACTTGTTAAAAGTAACCGAAAATATATGATGGTGATTCTTAAATTTATAGGAGATGTTAAATTCATATAAATCACAAATTTTCTTGGCAATTGCTAAGCCTAATCCTGTAGATTGATTTACATTAGATTCTCTATAAAAACGCAGAAATAGTTTAGTTGGATTTGCTATTTCTTTTTCACCATAATTTGAGATAATAAGTGAGTTTTCATTTGACTGTATCTCAATATTTTTTTCTTTTTTAGAGTGTTTGATAGCGTTAGAAATAATATTATTAATTAACATATCTGCAAGATAAGAATCCATAAAAACAAAGAGAATGGTTGTGTAATGATAGGATAAATTATTCATTTGAAGCTCTTTAAAACTTTCAATTTTTTCATTTATTAAGTTGGTTAGATTTATTTTTTCAACTTTATTAAACTGATTATTATCTATTTTAGTAAGCGTTGTTACCTTTTTATTTAGCTGTTTTAGACGTTGAATGTCTTTTTGAATTGAAGAAATTTGTTCAAATTGTTTTTCATTTATGGCGTGCTCATTAATTATATTATCAATTTTAGCTTGGATAATTGCCAAAGGTGTTTGCATTTCATGAGAGATGTCTTCTGTAAACTGCTTTAGATTTTCATAATCGGTTTTTACCTTATTTGTAAGTACTAAAATCTCATTTTTTAGCTCAGAAAATTCTAACACATCACTATCTGTAAGCTCAAGAGGTTCTTTTGATGTTAATGAGAACCGTTTCATTTGTTCTAAATTTTTAAAGAATGGGCTCCATAACTGAATATTTTTTTTAATATTGAAATAAAATAAAATGATAAATGCTAATAAAAATATAGCAATATTAGATAGTACAATAATAAATAGAAAGTCTTCAGATTCTACCATCATATGCCTGACAGTTATTTGGTAGTTGGTTCCATTAATGTTTTTAAAAGTAGAGAGTTCTCTAAATAATTCCATTTCATCCTCTGAGGGATCATAAATAATGGTGTCTTTTAAAATTTTATTTTTTAAATTATGAACTATTTTAACTTCTGTAACTGGTGGTAGAGAAAATACAACATTATTATTTTGTATGGCATTAGTTACACGTGCTTCAGTTGAATATAATACTTTTTCTACTTCTACTTTTAAAAGATATTTGGTGTAAAAGTATAAAACTGTAGAGCCCATAAGAGATAAAACTAATCCAATTAAAAGAAAATTTTTAGATGTTTTTTTTATAAGTTTTGTTTTCTTCGCCATTGATTTTTATTAGTTTTCAATAAATTTATAACCACTACCGTAGGCTGTTTTAATATATTTTGCACCCTCAGCAGTTAATTTTTTTCGTAAATTATTGATATGCACATAGATAAAATCAAAATTATCTAGTAAATCACTATCATCACCCCAAAGATGTTCTGCGATAATTTCTTTTGATAAAACGCGTCCCTTATTTGAAATAAAAAAGACCAATAAATCATACTCTTTACGTGTTAACGCCATTTCTTTCCCATCAATATATGCTGTTCTAGATTTGGTATCAATTCGTATTTCATTAAACTCCATAACCTCATCACCACCATATTTACCTCTTCGAAGCACTGCATTGATTCTCGAATTAAGTTCTGCTAAATGGAATGGTTTTGTAATGTAATCATCAGCTCCTAGATCTAAGCCTTCCAATCTATCGGTCAATGAATTATTAGCTGAAATGATAATGACACCTGCTTTTTTCTTTTCTTTCTTCAATGCTTTTAGTACATCCAAACCGCTTCCAGAAACCAAATTGATATCTAAAATAATAACATCATAATCATATAGAGCTGTTTTTTCAGAGGCTTCTTTAAAATCTGAAGCAACTTCACAAATATTTCCATCTCGTTGTAAATAGGTAACTATTGATTGTTGTAAATCGCGTTCGTCTTCAGCTATTAGATATTTCATGTCTGTAAATTTAATACCATAATAATAGTTAATAATAGTGTTGTGATGAAAAATATTTTATAAAATAGAGCATTACAATGTATTTAATTGATCAATAATTTGTATAAATATGCTGTTCCAGTAAGCCGTGTGTAAATAAGGAGAGCTATTTCCAAAACGAACTATAATAATTTCTTTTTCAGGATAAATATATATATACTGCCCATATAAGCCGATGGCAAAAAAACTGCCATATTTTAAGGGACCAATACCCCAATTATTATGATAAAAATGTTTGTTATTTCCAATAGAGTTTGGTTTTGTAGATTCTTCAACCCACTCACGAGAAATAATTTGTTTACCGTTCCAATTTCCTTTTTTTATATATAGGCGAGCAAATTTCGCGAAATCAATGGTGCGTGCTTGTAAACAACAAAATGATTTTTCTATTCCTTGATTATCGTCTCTATCAATACTCCATTTTGCAGAAGCCTCCATGCCCAATTCTTTCCATATTTTTTCTTGTAAATATAAAGATACAGGCTGGTTCGTTACTTTTTCAATGATATAAGTTAACAGCATTGTATTTATGCTACTGTATTTAAATGCTTTATCAGGATCTTGTTCTATTTTAGCATTTAGCATTCTTTTTCTCAAATCATTTCCCCAATAAAATTCTGCATTATCAGAAAAAAGGTTGAATTTATTATCACTAAATGCAATTCCAGAAGTGTGATCCAGCAAGTGTCTAATTTTAATTTTATCCCAACCTGTTTTTTCTTTAAATTCAGGTAAATAATCAATAATTTTATCTTCTATGCTATTTATTTTACCTTCATCTATAGCAATACCAATCAAGGTTGATACAATTGCTTTTACAACTGAAAAACTAGATACTAAAGTGGTGTCAGAAAATTTTGGCTGGTAATTTTCATAAAGAATAGTATCTTTTCTAATGATAATGAATGAAACCGTTTTGTGTAATTTCACAAAACTATCTAAACTGACATTTGTAGCATTAAAATCTTTATTAATCAAGCCTATTTTTTTTCCTAATCCGTACTTTTTTGTAGGTGCTATGAAATTAAAAACAAGTCCGCCATTCTCTATGGTTCTACTAGGAAAATGTTTATATGATTTTTGCGTAGGAACTCCTCCAAATCGTATCGTTCGTAAAGAAGAGCAGCTACTTAATATTACTGATAAGATGATATAGAATGGAAATTTATATTTCATTTTATTCTTTTATAATTTTAAAAATTGTTGGTAATACAACAAGTAAAAGCGGTAAAGCAAAGACTAATCCTCCAATAACTGCAATTGCCAAAGGTTGATGTAATTGTGCTCCAGCACCGATGCCTAAAGCTAATGGTGCAAGCGCCATTATCGCTGCAAATGCAGTCATTAATTTAGGGCGTAACCTCGCTGCAATAGAATATTCAATTTTTTCTATATGAGATAAGGATGCATCACTTTCTTGATATTGTCTATAGGTAAATATTGAGTTTTCACCAATAATACCAACAATCATAATAATACCAGTATAACTACCAACATTAAGTGGTGTTCCTGTTATGTATAAACTTAATAAACAACCTGCAACTCCTAAAACTGCAATTACAATAATAGCTACTGCAATTTTTATTTTTCTAAATAGAAATAAAATCACAATAAAAACAAGTAGTATAGCAGATATTAAAATCATCATTAATTCTTTAAAGGCCTTTTGCTGTTCTTTATAAGCACCTCCATACTCAATAGTATATCCAGCAGGAAGCGACACGTTTTTTGTTAAATGACTTTGAATATCTTTAAGTGTTGAGCCTAAATCTCGATTGTTCAATCGAGCAGTAATTACGCCCATCGATTTTTGACTTTCGCGATTAATTTGGGCAACCCCTTTTCCTATTTTAATAGTTGCTACTTGATTGATGGGTACACTTGAGCCATTGGGTAGTAAAATTGCGGTATTTTTTATATCTGAAATCGAAGTTTTGCCTGCATTAGGATACATAAGTCGTATATCTACCATTTGTTCTTTATCAATCATTGAACTTACAACGGTTCCTTCTATTTGCGTTTGTAACTGTAACTGAAAATCGGCAACGGTCATTCCTAATTGTGCAAGCTTGGGAACATTAGGTGTAATGGATAAACTTGGGCCAGCAACAATAATTCCATCATTTATATCCGCTGTTCCTTTTATGCTTTCTATTTCGGTTGCTATTTTTTTAGAAAGCGATTCTAGCATTTTTACATCATCACCAAAAACTTTGATTTCAATAGGTTGTACAGAACTCATTAAATCTCCCAACATATCGCCAATTACCTGACCAAAATCTATGGTTAATTGCGGTACTTTTTCTTCAATACGTTTTCGTATTTCATCAGAAACCTCTTCAGTTGTATGGTTCCGTTTGTCCTTCAGTTTAATTAAATAATCCCCACGATTGGGTTCGGTAATAAAGAATCCCATTTGGGTTCCTAATCTTGCCGAATAAGCTTCTACTTCTGGTTGCGTATCCAGCACACCATTTACTATTTGAAGCATTCTATCGGTTTCTTCTAAGGTTGTTCCAGCAGGACTATTGTAATCTAAGACAATACTTCCTTCGTCCATTTCTGGTAAAAATCCAGAAGGCAATTTTGAAGGGATTACAATCAGTATAATTACACAAAATAGTAGAAAAAGTATTCCAATTATTGGTTTTCCTAATACATTATGAATCCATTTTGTTTTTGGTTCGTGTTTGCGTTCAACGGGTTTATTTCGAGTAAATAAAATTGATAATACAGGAACGACTAACCAGGTTACCAGAAAAGAAGCTGACAAAGCGATAATCATACTAAAAGCCATTACTTTAAAATACGCTCCCGCTACACCTGTCATTAAAACGAAAGGGATAAAAATTACTAATGTACTTAATGATGAGCCTATTATTGCAGGAAGCAAATGAGTGATGGTTTCGTGTGCTACCCAATCCATTTTCTCTTTAGGATGTTCTTCTCTTATTTTGTGTATTTGTTCTATAATTATCACTACATCATCTATCATTAATCCAATAGCTGCTGCAACTGCACCCAAAGTCATAATGTTAAATGTATAACCTATGGTGTCGAGAATAATAAGTGTTAAAGACAATGATACTGGTATGGTAAAAAGCACTACCATACTTGCCGAAAACGAACGCAAAAATAAGATGACTACCAAAAGTGCCAAAACTAAACCAATCCAAAGTACATCTTTAATGCTAGCAATACTGGTGTTTACAAAATCGGCTTGTTTATAATAGGGTTTAAGAACTACGCCTTTTGGTAGTATTTTTGATAATTCTGCAACTTTTTGTTCAATTGTATTGTTGATTTCAATAAGATTTGCATTTGGTTGTTTTACAATAGCTATTATAGGTACATTTTTACCGTTGGCAAGGATTTTTACGTATTCCTTTACCTCATTCACTTCAATAGTGGCAATATCTTTTAATCGAATTAATCGGTTAGGACTATTGACAATTACTAGGTTTTGTAAATCAGCTATATCATCTACTGCATTATCAGTAAGTGTCAAATACATTCTATTAAAATCGGTGATGTATCCATTAGATTGTAGTACGTTAGAATTTACAATAGCATTTTGAATCGTAGAAACTGAAATGCTTAAAGACGTCATAACATCAGGCTTTAGAACCACTTGAAACTCTTTATCCTTTCCGCCTATTACTGCAATATCTGCAACGCCAGGTGTTGCAGCCAGAAATGGTTTAACTTGATATTTTGCAATTTTCTTTAAATCTACTTGTGACAATCCATCCCCTTCTAAAGAATATCCCATGACAGGTAAAATAGAAGGATTCATTTTTTCTACTGAAAAAAAGGTGTTTGGTAAAATGGCTCCTTGTGATTGATTGATGAAAGATTCTATCTGTGATTTTGCGGTGTTAATATCTGTGTTCCAATCTAAAAACACCGAGATCTCACAACTGCCACGAGAGGTCGTGCTACTAATATATTGTAAGCCCTCAGTACGACGAATAATATTTTCTAAAGGAATGGTTACTGTAGTCATCATTTTAGCAACAGGTTGCTGACCAGCATCTGCAATGACTTTTATTTTTGGAAACGTAATATCTGGAAATAATCCCGTTTTTAAATTCTGATACGTAAAAACACCACCAATTAGTATGAGAATACCGATGGCTAGTAAAGGAAATTTGTAGTTAGAATGTAGTTTTTTCAAAGTATAACGGGTTTATTTACTCAATTTTAATATGCGAAATGCACCTTGTGTGACTAAGGCGAAAACGATAGTTCCGATAATTAAATCTGGTTTGTTAGAGTCTAACCAATAGACTAATAATCCAGCAATTAATACTCCCAAATTGATAATCACGTCATTAGATGTAAAAATCATACTGGCTTTCATATGTGCTTCTTCTTTATGCTTTGATTTTTGAAGTAAATACAAGCAAATAGCATTACCTATAAGCGCAAGAATGGAAATGAGAATCATTGTTGAAAAGTCAGGAATACTTTCAGGGTTAAAAAAGCGCCTCAATACTTCTAAAAATCCAATGATAGCAACTACTATTTGAAAATATCCTGCTATTTTGGCAATCCATTTTTTGAGCAGCATTGTTCCGCCAACAGCAAGTAAACTTAATCCATATACAAAAGCATCTGCAAGCATATCTAAACTATCTGCAATCAATCCCATAGATTTTGAGATAAGGCCTGTGGTCATTTCAAGAATAAAAAATCCGAAATTTATGATGAGAACCGTCCAAAGTAATTTACGCTGACTTTTTTCTTTTGTAAATTCAGAAATGTCTGTTTCTTCATAACTCATTTTTTTTTCATCCAATTTTAGTTGTGCAATCGATTTTTCGATAGCTTTTAAATTGTTAGTATGAAATAGAGTTAATGTTCGATTTTCAATATCGAAGTCTAACTGCTTAATCTCGGTAATACCATCTAATTGCATTCGAAGTAAATTTTCTTCGGAAGGGCAATCCATTTTTGAAATTTTAAAAACAGTTTTTTGCATTTAATTTTCTTTTAGTTTCGATATAGAAACTATTGTTGAATCCTGCATTTGATACCCACCTTTTGTTATGACCAAATCATTTACCTTAATACCTTCGGATTTTATTTGTACAAGTGAATCATTTTTAAGCAGAGTCGTTACCTGTAGCTTTAACGCAAGGGAATCATTTACTACCTTCATTACCCAAAATTTAGTCAATAATTCATTGGTTTGTAATGCTTTTTTAGGAATCGTCATTGCAGTGGTATCTTCCTTATAGATAGTTCTGATTTGTACATTCAAATTTTCAGGAAGATTACCACTTGGTAAAGCAATTAAAAAAACTTGAGACTGTGCCACAGGATCAATAGTTGGTAATGTTCCTGTTACTTTTGCGTTAAGTAATTCTCCATTTTGTAGTATAATCTCGCACGATGAACCAATTTTTATGGCGTTTCCATATTCATAAGGCACATTTACTTGTACTACGAGTGATTTGGGTTGCAGGATAGTAGCTAATACATCGCCTTCTGCTACATAGTCATTTAGGGTAACATTTAGTACTGTAAAAACACCTGTTACATTACTACTAATGGTTATAGGACGGATAAACTTACCTAAAGAACTATCAATTTTTACCGCTTCTTTTAGTGCATCTTGCTCTTTGGTTATAACAGATGCAAAAGCCTGTCCTATATTTATTCTGTCGCCTATTTTATACTTCATCCAAGAAATATATCCTGTAACATTAGAGCGTATATTTTCTTTTTTTTGATACTGTGTTACTCCATTAAACGTGAGGTATTCTTTTATGTCGTTTTGTTGTACCCTTACAACAGTAACATTAATAGGTGCTTTTTTTTCTGAAACAGCTTCAACCTTTTTTTTACAAGCAATAAAGCATGTAATTAAAAGGATAGCGACCATATATTTAGAGTATTGTTTTTTCATAATTAACTACCAGTTTATAAAATTATACTGGCTTTTTAATAACCAGTGGTTGGTTTGCATTTGTAATTTAGTGTAAGCATTCAATTTATAATTCTGAAGAACATTGAGGTAATCTACAATAGATATTTGACCTTCAACTAATTTTCCTTTGTATATTTCCAGTATATATTGCTGCTTCTCAAGTTGTTTATCCAATAGCATCATGTTTTTATCCAAAGCTTGTATTTGCTGCTCAATGGTTTGAAGATTATTATTCAGTTGAACCTTTGCATTTCCTTTATAAAATTTTAAATTTTCTACTTTTAAAACACTTTGTTGTACATTGTATTTTCGTTGTTTCCCATCATAGATAGGAATTGTTAAACGTAGCCCAATACTTGCGCCAAATTTTCGATATATATTAGGACTTTCAATGGCGTTTAATCCTGTATTAGCATAAGCAGTTACTTGTGGTTTGTATTGATTTTCAAAAACACGTTGATTGGCAACAATTTGTAAGCTGTCATTTTTAAACTTTTTTTGATAAAAAAAATGTAAAGGGTTTGTTGCATTAACAAAATTTGGAGCTTCTAATTTTTCAATAACACCTATTAAGGTTCCGCTTAAACTATATAATTGATTAATTGCAATAGTAAGATTATTTTGTATTTGCTGAAGTTCTAACTTCTTTCCTTCAATATCTAATTGCAATAATAAATAATCGCTTTCCATTAATACAGCGTGTTTTACCAATAATTTTACCACTTGTAATCGTTTCTCAAGGTCTTTCAGGATTTCCTTTGTAAATTCTTCCTGTAATTGCAATTGATAGGCAAGTATGTATGCGTCCGTAATATTTTTGACAATAGTATGGGTGATTTCTTCGGAAGTAAGTAAAATGGTTTTGTTTAGTATTTTATTTTGAAACAACAAATTATATGTAGCAGCTTGATTGAATAAATTTTTAGTCACATTTATTTGAGCCGAATACAAACCCCCATTTGTAATACCAGCGTCATAACCAAAAGCACTGGATGAAGGTGAAGTGGTAATATCTATAATTTTCCCATTATTATTGAAGTAAGGCGCCACCAATACTTCAGAAGTTGCGTTTACTTGTAATGAGGTATTTTGTGCAATTATGATGCTTTTTTGAATTTCACCAATCTTTAAAAGATTAGCATTTTCACCTAAAATAGGTGCGTTTAACTTTGCTTGCTGTAGAAAATAATTGAGACTCATTTGATTTTGAGAAAAGGTCAAAAAACTAATAAAACAAGTAATTAGTAGAAGGAATATGGTCTTCAAGAATAACGGATTAAAATTAAGTATAAATGTAGTAATAAATTCTAAAGAAAATATTAAGAGTAATTTTTGTTCGTTTATGAATTGAAATTTTTTACAACAAGAAATAGTATATTTTTTAAATAAAAAAAACCTTACTTAAGCAAGGTTTTGTCGGGGTGGCAGGATTCGAACCTGCGACCTTCACGCTTTCAGCGTGACGCGATATCGTTCATATATCTTTTAGCACCACGTTTTTTAATTTTTCTCTCTAACGAGATTGCTTCCAACTTTGAAGTAAAACCTTTTTGAAAAACTATATTCCAGTCCTTTGCTTTTGCTGTAAATCCTTTGTGATTAAATAAGTGCTCTAGAAGTCTCTCTTTTACATCGTTACTGGTATAGCCAACATAATGTTTTTGCAGTTGAACAGAAAAAAGAATATAGACAGTAAACATTTTTCTAAAACAAGAAAAAGCTGAATATAAATAAAATATTCAGCTTTTAGTCGGGGTGGCAGGATTCGAACCTGCGACCTCCTCGTCCCAAACGAGGCGCGATGACCGGGCTACGCTACACCCCGAAAATTTAGAATTAATAGTGTGTTTTATTTCGAGGAAAGTCGAGAGGCTACACCCCAAATATTCGGATTGCAAACATACTATATTATATCTATATTGTAAGGCATTTCTAATTTTAAAAACAAACAACAACATGAAGTATCTAAAAGCATCTTTCGGAATATTATTGATGAGTTTTTTACTGCTTGGTTTTATCAAGATAAACAAAGAAGAGCCTCAAGAAAATAAAGAATACGAATTGGTTGTTCCAGATTTAAATATTCCATGGGGATTTACTTTTTTACCAGATAATTCGATGTTAATTACAGAAAAAGAAGGAGAACTCATTCATTTTAAAAACGGAAAAAAGCAGAATATAACAGGACTTCCTAAAATAAAAGAACAAGGTCAAGGAGGCTTAATGGATATAAAATTGCATCCAAATTACAAGAAAAATGGTTGGATTTATTTCACATATGCCTCTGGTAGTGGAGTTGGAGATGGAGCAAATACAACGTTAATGAGAGCAAGATTAAATAATAATAGACTCATCAACCATGAAGTTTTATACAAAGCAAGTCCGAATTCTAAAAAAGGGCAACATTTTGGTTCTCGTATTGCTTTTGATAAAAAAGGATATTTGTATTTTAGTGTTGGAGATCGAGGGGATAGAGATGTAAATCCGCAAGATATTACTAAAGATGGTGGTAAAATTTATCGTTTGCATGATGATGGTGAAATTCCAAAAGACAATCCGTTTGTAAACGTAAAAAATGCAAAAACAGCAATTTATAGTTACGGACATAGAAATCCGCAAGGAATGAAAATAAATCCTTTTACTGGAGATATTTGGACACATGAACACGGACCAAGAGGTGGAGATGAAATTAATATCATTAAAAAAGGGAAAAATTATGGTTGGCCAACAATTAGTTACGGAATCAATTATAGTGGAACAAAATTTACAGATAAAACTGCTTTACCAGGAATGGAACAGCCTTTACATCAATGGACACCATCAATTGCGCCAAGTGGGATGGCTTTTATTGATACAGACAAATATCCTGGTTGGAAAGGTAATTTATTAGTTGGGTCATTAAAGTTTCAATACGTATCATATTGTACTTTAAAAAATGGAAAAGTAATTAAAGAAGAAAAAATAGTAAAAGGTTTGGGTAGAGTTCGTTCTATTGAACAAGGAAATGACGGATTTTTATACGCAGGAATCGAAGGATTAGGAATTGTAAGAATACTTCCAAAAAAGTAATTTTAATTAGTAATTGATTTTTGTTATAAAACTATTTTAATTTACCATATAATATTCTTCAAAAAATAATTTAAAAAAAATACATTTGCATTTATAAATTATAAAATGATGGCAGAAAGAATAAAATGTTTAATTATCGGTTCTGGTCCGGCAGGATATGCAGCAGCAATTTATGCAGCAAGAGCAGATATGAAACCAGTTATGTACACAGGAATGCAAATGGGTGGTCAATTAACTACAACTACAGAAGTAGATAATTATCCTGGTTATTCAAACGGAACAGACGGAACTTCAATGATGAACGATTTTCAAAAACAAGCAGAACGTTTTGGAACTGAAGTACGTTTTGGAATGGTTACTAAAGTTAATTTTAATACCGAAGTTGGCGAAATTCATACAATTATTGTTGATGAATCAATTGAAATTGAAGCTGAAACGGTAATTATTTCTACTGGAGCAACAGCCAAATATTTAGGAATAGAAAGTGAACAACGTTTAATTGGTGGTGGAGTTTCAGCCTGTGCTACTTGTGATGGTTTTTTCTATAAAGGACAAGAGGTTGTTGTTGTTGGAGCAGGAGATACTGCAGCAGAAGAAGCTACGTATTTATCAAATATTTGTAGTAAAGTAACAATATTGGTTCGTAAAGATTTTATGAGAGCTTCTAAAGCAATGCAACACAGAGTTAACAAAACTAAAAATATTGAGGTTTTATATAATTCAGAAATTGATGAAATTATTGGAGAAAATGTTGTTGAAGGAGTGAGAGCAGTGAATAATAAAACCGGAGAAAAAACTGATATTTCTGTAACTGGAGTTTTTATAGCAATTGGTCATACACCAAATACTGATATTTTTAAAGGAATATTAGATATGGATAAAACAGGATATTTAATAACTAAAGGGAAGTCTACAAAAACAAATTTACCAGGAGTTTTTGCTGCTGGTGATGTTCAAGATAAAGAGTATAGACAAGCTGTAACTGCTGCAGGAACTGGCTGCATGGCTGCTTTAGACGCAGAACGTTATTTGGGAGCTTTAGAATAAGTATCTACACATACTTTATATAAAAAAGAGATTGCGAAAGCAATCTCTTTTTTATTGTATAATATTTTGATAAAGTTAAAGCATGTATCTTTGAAAGTAATAATTAAAAAGACCGTTATCAAGTAAAATGATAGCGGTCTTTAACAAACAACTAAATTCTAAAACTTATAAAGTTTAAGAAGCTTTTTAAAGGTCAATAATGGTATGTCTGTTCAGTTCCCCCAAACATTTTACAGAAAAGATAATTGACTTTAATTTTTTAGAAACAATATTTGTTTTCAGCTTTTACTTTTTCTGCAATTTCATTACGTAAATCAACAATATCAGGGTAGTTTGCATATTTTGTAAATCGCTTTAACCCCATTAACATCATACGTTGTTCATCGCCTTCTGCAAAAGAAATAATACTTTCTTTACCTTTTTCTTCAATAATATCTACTGCGTGATACAAGTATAATTTAGACATAGCAATTTGAACAGATTGTTCTTTTTCCCCAAAACGCTTTACATTTTTCTCTGTTCTTAAAATTGCAGATTCTGCCATGTAAATTTCTATAAGGATATCTGAAGCAGCAATTAATAACTGTTGATGCTCTTCTAGTTCTTGACCATATTTCTGTACAGCTGCTCCTGCAACCATTAAAAATATTTTTTTCAACTTAGCAATCATTTCTTTTTCTTCAGAAAATAATTCAGAATAATCTGGAATGTCAAAAGAAGGAATTCCTATTAAGTCTTCTTGAACTTTCATAGCGGGTCCTAATAAATCTAGATGACCTTTCATTGCTTTTTTAACCAACATTCCAACAGATAACATTCTGTTAATTTCATTAGTTCCTTCGTAAATTCTGGCAATTCTGGCATCTCTCCAAGCAGCTTCCATAGGTGTTTCTTCAGAGAATCCCATTCCTCCAAAAATTTGGATTCCCTCATCTGCACAATGTTGTACATCTTCAGAAACAGCAACTTTTAAAATAGAACATTCTATCGCATATTCTTCTACACCTTTTAATTCAGCCTCTTGATGTGAGTTTCCTGCTTTAACTCTTAAAGCAATTCTATCTTCAATATTTTTGGATGCTCTATATGTTGCAGATTCTCCAACATAAGCATTGGTTGCCATTTCGGCTAACTTTACCTTAATCGCACCAAAGTCAGAAATACGAGTTTTAAACTGTTTACGTTCGTTTGCATAATTAACAGCGATTGATAAAATTCTTCTTTGAGAATCTAAACAAGCACCCGCTAATTTTATTCTACCAATATTTAAGGCGTTCATGGCAATTTTAAATCCTTCACCACGGCCGGCTAACATATTCTCTGCAGGTACAACTGTATCACTATAAAATACTTGTCGTGTAGAAGAAGCTCTAATTCCTAATTTGTGTTCTTCTTGACCTAGAGTGATCCCGTTTGGATTTTCTTTATCAAATTCTACAATAAAACCAGTAATATTTTTATCATTTTCTATACGAGCAAAAACAATCATTAATTTACAAAAACCTGCATTTGAAATCCACATTTTTTGTCCGTTAATTTTATAACTTTTTCCGTCTTCTGATAAGGTAGCAGTAGTTTTTCCTGAATTTGCATCTGATCCTGCTCCAGGTTCTGTCAAGCAATAAGAACCAAACCATTCGCCAGTAGCAAGTTTTGGTACATATTTTTGTTTTTGCTCTTCAGTTCCATACAACGTAATAGGCATTGTTCCAATTCCTGTATGCGCACCAAATGCAGTACTAAATGAACCTGTTCCGCTTGAAATATAATCACAGGTTAATAAAGTAGAAACAAATCCCATTCCTAAACCGCCATATTCTTCTGGCACAGCCACACCTAAAAACCCTAATTCACCAGCTTTACGCATCACTTCTTCAGTAAGTGCATAATCTTTAGCTTCAAATCTGGCTTTGTGTGGAATAATTTCACGATCGTTAAACTCCATCACAGCTTCTTTCATCATGGTTTGCTCTTCAGTAAAATCTTCTGGAGTAAACACATCCTCACACTTCGTTTCTTTTACAAGGAATTGTCCTCCTCTTAATAATTCTTTATTTTCTGTACTCATGATTTATTTGATTTAAGAATCAAGGAACTAGAATCAAGACTTGTAAATTTTAGTCTTGATTGAAATCTTGAAATTATTTTTATTTTTTTAAACTTTGAAACTTTAATACTTTGAAACTTTTTTACTATTTCAAAAATTCATAAACACCCGCAGCACCTTGACCAGTTCCAACACACATGGTAACCATTCCGTATTTTCCAGTCATATCTCTTTTGCGCATTTCATCAAATAACTGTACAGATAATTTTGCTCCTGTACACCCTAAAGGATGCCCTAACGCAATGGCTCCACCATTTACATTAACAATATCTTGATTTAAATTTAACTCACGCATTACTGCTAAAGATTGAGAAGCAAAAGCTTCGTTCAATTCAATTAGCTCAATATCTTTTTGTTGTAAGCCTGCTTGTTTTAATGCTTTCGGAATTGCAGCAACTGGACCCATTCCCATAATTCGAGGTTCAACACCCGCAGCAGCATAATTTACCATACGTGCAATAGGTTCAAGATTTAATTCTTTCACCATTTTTTCACTCATGATTAATACGAAAGCTGCACCATCACTCATTTGAGATGAGTTTCCTGCCGTAACGCTTCCTCCTTGAGCAAATACAGCTCTTAGTTTTGCCAATGCTTCTTTACTTGTCCCAGCTCTTGGGCCTTCATCTTTACTAACGGTGTATGTTTTTGTTGCTTTTTTTCCATTTGCATCAATATATGTTTGGTCTACTTTTATCGGAACAATTTGATCTTGAAAACGATTTTCGGCTTGCGCTTTTAATGCTTTCATATGAGAATTGTAGGCAAATTCATCTTGGTCTTCTCTAGAAACCTTGAATTGATTAGCAACAGCTTCAGCTGTATTTCCCATTCCCCAATAATACTCTTCATAACCAGCGTTTACCAAATCATAATTCAATTCTGGTTTAAATCCAGTCATCGGAACTGCACTCATGCTTTCTGCACCACCTGCAATAATACAATCTGCCATTCCGGCTTGAATTTTTGCTGTTGCCATAGCAATAGTTTCTACTCCAGAAGAACAAAAACGATTTACGGTAACGCCAGGAACATCAACAATATTTAATCCCATTAAAGAGATTAAACGTCCTATATTTAATCCTTGAGAACCTTCTGGCATTGCATTACCAACAATAACATCATCAATACGTTTTTTATCAAAATTTGGTAATTCGTCCATCATATATTTGATGGTTTCTGCAGCCAATTCATCTGTTCTTTTAAAGCGGAATACCCCTTTTGGAGCTTTTCCGACTGCGGTTCTATATGCTTTTACGATGTAAGCTTGTTTGCTCATAATAGTATTAAGATTTTAGTATAAAGAATTAAGACTTGTTGAGTGATTTTTGAAGAGAAAAATTCATTCTTGTAACTTCAAGTACCTCATTAATTATTGGTCTTACATTTTCTTCATTAATTAAATTTAATCTTTTAGATAAATATAATTGTGTTAATAATTCATAGGAAGAACCATTTGCAATCCCTAAAAACTGCTTGAATTCTCCATTTGTATTTCTTCCAGCTCCTTCAGAAATGTTTGAAGGAATAGAGACTGCACTTCTTCGTAGTTGGGATGTTAATCCATATTTTTCCTCTGTAGGAAAATTTTTAGAAGCTATATAACACTTTTCAGTTATATCCATTGCTTTCTGCCATATTTTTAACTCTTCAAATCTGTGCATAGTTTTATAGTATTTAGATTACAGTACAAAGTATTTTTTATATAAGTAACTAATCTTTTGTACTTAATACTCAGTCCTTGATTCTTAATTCCTCAATGGTTTCCCAGTTTTTAACATGTGTTGAATACGCTCCAACGTTTTTCTTTCTGTACAAAGACTTAAGAATGCTTCACGTTCAATATCTAATAAGTATTGTTCTGAAACTTTCGTTGGTTCAGATAAATCTCCACCAGCCATTACATAGGCTAATTTGTTGGCAATTTTCTGATCGTGTGCTGAAATGTATTTACTAGCTTCCATAGAATCTGTTCCAACTAAGAACATTCCTAAGGCTTGTTTACCAAGAACTAATACATCTTTTCGTTTTACAGGTTGTGTATATCCTGCTTCAGCTAATAATACTGCGTGTTTCTTAGCTTCTGCAATTTGTCTGTCTTTATTTACAACAACTACATCTTTTCCTTTTTGTAGTAATCCTAAATCGAAAGCTTCGTATGCTGAAGTTGCTACTTTTGCCATTCCTATTGTTAAGAAATGTTCTTGTAATACATTTAATTGCACATCTCCTTGATGGAATAAATCAGATGCTCTCAAAGCCATCTCTTTAGATCCACCGCCACCAGGAATTACTCCAACTCCAAACTCCACCAATCCTATATACGTTTCTGCGGCAGCAACGACTTTATCTGCGTGTAATGATATTTCACATCCGCCGCCTAAAGCCATTCCGTGGGGAGCAGAAATAGTAGGGATTGATGAATAACGCATACGCATCATGGTATCTTGAAAATATTTGATAGCCATGTTTAATTCGTCATATTCTTGCTCAACAGCCATCATAAAAATCATTCCGATATTTGCACCAACTGAAAAATTTGGAGCTTGATTTCCGACAACCAATCCTTGGAAATCTTTTTCTGCTAAATCAATTGCTTTGTTGATTCCAGCCAATACATCACCACCGATGGTATTCATTTTAGATTGAAATTCACAGTTTAGAATTCCGTCTCCTAAATCTTCAATTACAACACCTGAGTTTTTCCAAACTTCATTTGATTTTCTAATATTATCTAAGATGATAAATGCATCTTGTCCCGGTTTTTTGGTTTGTTTTTTTGAAGGAATATCATAATAATAAGTTGCTCCTTCTTTTACAGAATAGAAAGATGAGTTTCCGATAGCCAACATGTCTGTTACCCAAGCAGCCGGAGTTTTTCCTTCGGATTTCATAATTTCAATTCCTTTTTCGACACCAATAGCATCCCAAATTTCAAAAGGACCATTTTCCCAACCAAAACCAGCTTTCATCGCATCGTCAATTCTATAAAGTTCATCTGAAATTTCTGGAATTCTGTTAGAAACATATTCGAACATTGCTGAGAAATTTTTTCTGTAAAACTCCCCAGCTTTGTCCTTACCACTAACCAATATTTTAAATCTATCAATCGGTTTATCGATTGTTTTTGTCAATTCTAACGTTGCAAATTTTGTTCTCTTATTAGAACGATATTCTAAGGTATCTAAATCTAACGTTAAGATTTCTTTTTTACCAGTAGTATCAATAGATTTTTTATAAAAACCTTGTCCGGTTTTACTTCCTAACCATTTATTTTCCATCATTGTATTGATGAAATCGGGTAGTTTAAATAATTCATGAGCTTCATCCTCAGGACAATTTTCATAAATTCCGTTTGCAACATGTACTAAGGTGTCTAAACCAACAACATCAACAGTTCTGAAGGTTGCAGATTTTGGACGACCAATAACGGGTCCAGTTAATTTATCAACTTCTTCTACCGTTAATCCTAATTCTTTTACTTGATGAAATAACGATTGAATTCCGAAAATTCCGATTCTATTTCCAATAAAAGCTGGAGTGTCTTTTGCCAAAACTGAAGTTTTTCCTAAAAATTTAGAACCATAATCTAGTAAGAAATCTGTAACCTCTTGTTTACAGTTTGGACCAGGAACCACTTCAAAAAGTTTTAAATATCTCGGTGGGTTGAAAAAGTGTGTGACTGCAAAATGTTGTTGAAAATCATCACTTCTTCCTTTATTCATAAATTGGATAGGAATTCCAGAAGTGTTCGATGAAATGATGGTTCCAGGAGTTCTAAATTTTTCTATCTTTTCAAAAACTTGTTGTTTAATGTCTAATCGTTCAACAACAACTTCCATAACCCAATCTACATCTTTTATTAAATGTAAATCGTCATCGATAGTACCCGTTGTAATTCTATCAGCAAATTTTTGTGAATAGATTGGTGATGGACTCGATTTTAATGAAGCCATTAATGCATCATTCACCAAACGATTTCGAACAACTTTATCTTCTAAAGTTAATCCATTGGCTTTTTCTTTATCATTTAATTCCCTTGGAATAATATCCAACAAAAGTACTTCTACACCAATATTGGCAAAATGACAAGCAATTCCGCTTCCCATTATTCCAGAACCAATGATTGCTACTTTTTTAATTCTTCTAGTCATTTGTATAATTTATTGAGCAGCTATTTTTGATTTTTTATAAATCATTTTGTCTGCTATTAATTTATTTATGGTTTTTGTTACTTTAAAAAAGTTTTCTAATTCTTCTTCTGTAACATAATCTCTAACGACATCGTTAAATTGATAAACCGATGTTTTAGATATTTGTCGCATTTCTTTTCCGTACGGAGTTAATTTAATAAGTACTCCACGGCCATCTTCTGGATTTTTCTCTCTACTGATTGCACCTTTATCTTCCATCGTTTTTAAAATTCTTGAAAGACTTGTTGGTTCCATTCCCATTAAAGGGCCTAAAGCTGTTGATGGTGTTCCGTTTTCATAATCAATATTTAACAACACAAAGGCTGTTGCCATTGTGCTATCGTGCTTTGCAGCTTGTTCGTTGTATAATTTTGCAACGGCTTGCCAAGTTGCTCTTAATTGATGATCTATAGAAAATGTTTTATCCATAGTTACAAATGTATAAAAAAATATTATGCACGCATAGTAAATTAAAAAAAATTATGCATGCATAGTAATTTTTTTTTCAAATAGAGTTATTTAGTGTAGTAAATAGTGAATTTAACAAACAATTAAAAACTATTATTAATGTGTAAAATAATATTACTTAATTTTGTTTGATGAAAAAAACGATTCGTATTAGTATAATAATTAAATCAAATTAATGAGTAACTTATTAGAAATAAATAATGTAACTAAGAATTACGGAGAATTTACCGCTTTAAATAAGATCACTTTAAATGTGCCGAAAGGAAGCGTTTTTGGCTTGTTAGGTCCAAATGGAGCAGGAAAAACGTCGTTAATTCGTATTATCAATCAAATTACGTTGCCAGATAGCGGAACCATTTTGTTAGACGGAGAACCTTTACATCCAAATCATATAGAGCAAATTGGGTATTTACCAGAAGAACGTGGTTTATACAAAAGCATGAAAGTTGGTGAGCAAGCATTGTATTTAGCGCAATTAAAAGGATTGTCTAAAACAGAAGCAAAAAAGCGCTTAAAATATTGGTTTGATAAATTTGAAATAGGTGCTTGGTGGGATAAAAAAATTGAAGAGCTTTCTAAAGGAATGGCGCAAAAAGTACAATTTATTGTTACTGTGTTACATCAACCAAAACTATTGATTTTTGATGAACCTTTTTCTGGGTTTGACCCAATAAATGCACAATTAATTGCCAAAGAAATTTTACAATTGCGTGATGAAGGAGCAACTATTATTTTTTCTACACATAGGATGGAATCTGTTGAGGAAATGTGTGATTACATCGCTTTGATTGATAAATCAAATAAAATAATTGATGGAAAATTAGACGATATTAAAAGACAGTTTAGAACCAATACGTTTCAGATTGGTATAAAAACAAAAAACCCAAAAGAAATTGAAAACGTATTAAGACAGCAATTCGAAATTTTTCCTGCAGATTTTAGAATGTTAAATGAAGGTTTTACTGCCAATGTAAAAATACCAGAAAATGAATCTCCAAATAAATTAGTATCACTTTTAACAAATTATGGAGAAGTGCAACATTTTCTAGAAATGGTGCCAAGTGCAAACGATATTTTTATTCAAGCAGTAAACAAAAATAACTAAGTTATGAAGAAGTTAAAATTAATTATCAGAAGAGAATTCTTAGCGAAAGTTAAAAATAAATCATTTATAATGATGACTTTTTTAAGTCCATTATTAATGGTTGGAATCGGGTTTTTAGTATTTTTTTTAAGTAAAAAAAATGATGAAAAAGTTAAGAAAATTGTTTATGTAGATGAATATCAGCTATTTGAAAAAGAAGATTTTAAGGATTCTAAAACAATACAATATTCTGATTATACAGCATTAGGAATCGAAGAAACCAAAAAGAAAGTAGAAGAAGGAAACTATTACGGCGTTTTATACATTCCTAAAAAAGACAGTTTAGAAACTTTGGCAACATCTATCGAGTTTTATTCAACAGATTCTCCGAGTATGTCTGTAATTAGTGATCTAGAAAACAAAGTAGAAGCGAAGTTGAGAAATCTAAAATTAAATCAATTCGGAATCGATTTAGAAAAAATAAAAGCTTCAAAAATAGCAACAGATATTAAAATGTATAACTTCTCTGGAGAAGAATCTTCAAAGTTGATTAATGGGTTAAAAATTGGAGTAGGCTTAATTGCAGGGTATATGTTAATGATGTTTGTAATGATTTACGGAACCTCTGTAATGCGAAGTGTTATCGAAGAAAAAACAAGTAGAATTATAGAAATAATTGTATCATCAGTAAAACCCTTTCAGTTAATGTTAGGTAAAATTATTGGAAATGCTTCTGCCGGATTATTACAATTCTTTATTTGGGGAATAATCTTATTAATAATAGGTTTTATTTCTTCATCAGTTTTTGGTGTAAGTATGACAGAAGTACAAGCGTCAAAATTATCACCAGAACAACTTGCCGCAATGAAAGAAGCAGCAGGAAATGGAGCAATAGAAAAAGTTGTTCAAGAATTTTTCAGACTGCCATTAGTAACCATTTTTGTGTTATTTATATTTTACTTTTTAGGCGGTTTCTTTTTATACAGTTCTTTATTTGCAGCAGTTGGTGCGGCTGTAGATAGCGAAACAGATACACAGCAATTTATGTTGCCAATAATGTTCCCTTTAATTTTAGGGGTTTATGTTGGTTTTGCAACGGTAATTAATGATCCTCACGGACCCATTTCCACCCTTTTTTCTATGATACCGTTAACATCTCCAATTGTAATGCTAATGCGTGTTCCGTTTGGTGTTCCTTGGTATGAGATAGCCATTTCTATGGCATTATTATTAGTTACTTTTGTGTTTATGGTTTGGATGGCTGCGAAGATTTACCGAGTAGGAATTTTAATGTATGGTAAAAAACCAACCTACAAAGATTTGTATAAATGGATAAAATATAAAGGATAAAATGTATCTTTAAAACATGGAAAAAATAAAAGAAATTTTAAATTATACGTTTTCTTTTGGCGAAAAAATACAAATAACTGTTTTGGCAGTTTTGGTGTTAATTCTTGCTTTAATAATTACTACATTTTTATTAAAAGTGTTAAGAAAATTTATTACAAGAAAACTTCCAGATAATGATAAAATTAAATTTGTTTCTGTTTTTAGTTATTTAAAAGGGGTAGTATATATTATTATTTTTCTAGTAACCATGCATACTTCAGGAGTTAATGTTACTGCTATTTTTGCAGCTTCTGCAGCTTTATTAATTGGAGTTGGTTTGGCATTACAAACATTATTTCAAGACATTATTTCGGGTATTTTTATTTTAATAGATCAATCTGTACATGTTGGTGATATTATTGAATTAGATGGCAAAATAGGTAGAGTTGTCGTTATTAACCTTAGAACCACTAGAGCTGTTACAATAGATAATAAAGTATTGGTAATTCCTAATCATTTATTCTTAACAAACAGTTTATATAATTGGACAGAAAATGGTGTCGAAACTAGAGAAGTAATCAACGTTGGGGTAGCTTATGGTAGTGATGTTAGATTGGTAGAAAGACTATTATTAGAAGTGGCAAAAGGAAATAAATCTGTGTTAAAAAAGCCACCACCAAAAGTTTTATTCAGCAATTTCGGTGATAGTTCGTTAGAATTTAGAGTTGCATTTACTATAAATAACAGCTTCGAAGTGCGTTTTGTTCAAAGTGATATGCGTTTTGAAATAGACAGATTGTTTAGAGAAAACAATATTAAAATTCCATTTCCACAAAGAGATATTCATATTATTGATAAAAATAGTTAAGTATGTCAAAAATTTTAATCATAGAAGACGAAGTATCAATTAGAAGAGTTTTAAAAAAAATTATTTCTGAAGAAAATGATGGGTATCATGTAGAAGAAGCAGAAGATGGTTTGCAAGGAATAGAAATGATTATGGAAACTGATTATGATTTGGTTTTTTGTGATATTAAAATGCCAAAAATGGATGGTGTTGAGGTCTTAGAAAAAGTAAAAAAAATAAAACCAGAAATTCCAATTGTTATGATTTCTGGTCATGGAGATTTAGAAACAGCCGTAAATACAATGCGTTTAGGTGCATTCGATTATGTTTCTAAACCACCAGATTTAAACCATTTGTTAAACACAGTTCGTAATGCTTTAGATAGAAAAGAATTGGTTGTAGAAAACAAACGACTAAAGAAAAAAGTAAGTAAAAGCTATGAAATGATTGGCGAAAGTGATGCCATTTCTCATATAAAAAATATTATTGAAAAAGTGGCTGCTACAGATGCGCGTGTTTTAATTACTGGACCAAACGGAACAGGAAAAGAATTAGTTGCACATTGGTTACACGAAAAATCAGATAGAGTAAAAGCTTCAATGATAGAGGTAAATTGTGCTGCCATTCCTTCAGAATTAATAGAAAGTGAATTATTTGGCCATGTAAAAGGATCATTTACAGGAGCAAATAAAGATAGGGCAGGAAAATTTGAAGCTGCAAATGGCGGAACTATTTTTTTAGATGAAATTGGCGACATGAGTTTGTCTGCGCAAGCAAAAGTATTACGTGCGTTACAAGAAAACAGCATCTCTAGAGTTGGTTCAGATACAGATATAAAGGTAAATGTTAGAGTGGTTGCAGCAACTAATAAAAATTTAAAAAAGGAAATTTCAGAAGGCAGATTTAGAGAGGATTTATACCACAGATTAGCAGTAATTTTAATTCAAGTTCCTGCGTTAAATGATCGGAGAGAAGATATTCCGTTGTTGGTAGATTTCTTTTCTCAAAAAATTGCAGAAGAACAAGGTGATACAAAAAAAACATTTTCTAAAGAAGCAATTACACTTTTACAAGAGTACGATTGGACAGGAAATATTCGAGAATTAAGAAATGTTGTAGAACGTTTAATTATTCTTGGAGAAAAAGAAGTTTCGGCAAATGATATTAAGTTGTTTGCGAGTAAATAATCTTTAATAAAAAGTAAAAAGGGTCTTTGGTTAAATTGGAACACAATTAATAACGACCAACGAATAGCGAAAAGCGAAAAGCGCAAAATAAAAAAGGGAATCAAAACATTTTGATTCCCTTTTTTTGTTATAAAATTTATGCTTTAATTATTTTTTAAGATCATATCGATCAAGATACATCACCTTAGTCCAAGCTGAAACAAAATCATTTACAAATTTTTCTTGTCCGTCGTTTGCTCCATAAACTTCAGCAACGGCTCTTAATTCTGTATTAGAACCAAAAATTAAATCGGCTCTTGTTCCTCTAAATTTAATTTCACCTGTTTTTCTATTAGTTCCTTCAAATAAAGTATCATCATTAGAAGTTGCTTTCCAAGTGGTACTTAAATCTAAAATATTCGTAAAAAAATCATTCGTAAGCGTACCAACAGTATTTGTAAATACACCATATTTAGAACCATCATAATTGCCCCCTAAAACTCTTAAGCCCCCAACTAAAACAGTCATTTCAGGAATAGAAAGTGTTAATAGTTGTGCTTTGTCAATCAATAACTCTTCTGCGGCTAATCTTAAATCTTTTTTGATGAAATTTCTGAAACCGTCTGCTCTTGGTTCTAAATAAGCAAAAGAAACTAAATCTGTTTCTTCTTGAGAAGCATCTCCTCTTCCAGAAGTAAAAGGAACAGAAATCGTGTAACCTGCATTTTTTACTCCTTTTTCAACACCAACAGAACCTCCTAAAACAATTAAATCTGCCATAGAAACAGTACCGTTAAAATCTTTTTGAATTCCTTCTAAAACAGTTAGAACTTTATTTAATTCATATGGATTGTTTACGGCCCAGCTTTTTTGTGGTTGTAAACGAATTCTTCCTCCATTTGCGCCACCTCTCATATCTGAACCCCTAAACGTTGAAGCTGAAGCCCAAGCAGTAGTTACTAATTGAGAAATAGATAATTCTGAAGTTGAAATAGCTTCTTTTAATGTTGAAATTTCGGCATCAGAAAGTGTTTTTCCAGCAGGAATTGAATCTTGCCAAAGCAATTTTTCTTGAGGAAAATCTGGTCCTAAATAACGAGAAACAGGTCCCATATCTCTATGTGTTAATTTATACCAAGCTTTTGCAAAAGCAGCTTCAAAAGCTTTATGATCTTTATGAAAACGTTTAGAAATTTCTAAGTATTTAGCATCCATTTTTAAAGCCATGTCTGCAGTAGTCATCATTAAATTTTGAGTGCCATTTGCGTCACCAGCTTTTGGTGCTTTTTTAGCATTTGAAGCTACTGTTGGCTTCCATTGATGTGCTCCGGCAGGACTTTTTGTTAATTCCCAATCATAATTTAATAAAACATCAAAATAATCATGATCCCAAGTTGTTGGGTTTGGTGTCCAAGCGCCTTCAATTCCACTTGTAATTGTATCATCGGCAACACCAGATTTGTAGGTATTTTTCCAACCAGTACTCATTTCTTCAATCGTTGCGCCTGCAGGTTCTTTTCCAACAAATTCATTTGGATTTGCAGCACCATGAGCTTTTCCGAAAGTATGACCGCCAGCAACAAGTGCAACCGTTTCTTCATCATTCATCGCCATTCTACCAAAAGTTTCTCTAATATCAATTCCAGATTTTATAGGATCTGGATTTCCATTAGGTCCTTCTGGGTTTACGTAAATTAACCCCATATGAACTGCACCTAAATCGCTTTCTAAATTACCCTCTTCATAACGCGCATCATTTCCTAACCATTCAGTTTCTGATCCCCAATAAATGTCTTGTTCTGGTTCCCAAACATCTTCACGTCCGCCAGCAAAACCAAAAGTTTCAAATCCCATAGATTCCATTGCACAAGTACCCGCAAGAATAATTAAATCTGCCCAAGAGATTTTGTTTCCATATTTCTTTTTAATAGGCCACAGTAATAAGCGTGCTTTATCTAAATTACCATTATCTGGCCAGCTATTTAATGGTGCAAAGCGTTGTGAACCAGAACGAGCTCCACCACGTCCATCTCCAACTCTATAAGTACCAGCACTATGCCATGCCATACGCACCATAAAAGGACCATAATGTCCATAATCTGCTGGCCACCAATCTTGTGAATCTGTCATTAAGTTGATAACATCTTTTTTTAATTCTGCAAAATGAATGCTATTAAAAGCAGTTGCATAATCAAAATTTTTAGCCATCGGATTTGATGATTCTCCATTTTGACGAAGAATATTTAATTTTAGTTCATTTGGCCACCAATCTCGGTTTTTTGTTCCGTTACCAGCTGTTTGTTTTTGAGTTCCTCCCATAAAAGGGCATTTACCAATATCGCTATTTTTTTCCATGATTAATTAATTTTAATTCTTGAAGTACAAACCTACAGTAATTAGTTAGATAATTTTTATCTATAGTTTCTATTTTAGTATAGTTAAAGTCTATTACTAGTTGTTTTTACAAGTTACGTAATTTTTTAAATATCAATTCAAAATGGTGTGAATTAATTTTGTAAGTCAAAACTATAAGTAAAGTTGATGATACTATAAAAAGGTATCAGTAGCTTTTTTGCTTTCAATAAAATTTCGTAAGCCATATTTTCGGCTTGAAAAATAGTTAAGAATATAAAATAAAAAGAAGCACCAAATGCTTTTATGAAACATGTATTAGGTGCTATAGATACTTAATTGTAGTGTGTAATTTAGGGTAAAAATTCTGAGTAAATTACTCGGGGTTTTATTATATAATTAATCGAACTCCACCTAATTCTTCAATTTTATAAGGAAACTTATCGCTAGGAGAACCAATAAACATAAAGTTTACAGGGATTCCCCAACGATTAGATAATTCTTGAAGAATCTCTGGGTTAAAAGTTCCTTTTTCTATAATAAATTCTATTTTTACTTTCGGATACTCTCTATCTAAAAACTCAATTTCTTGGGATAAGTTTTTTGGAAGATTTTGATTCTCGTCTAACACCAAAACAATTTTTAATTTCTTGGTGTGCTCGTTTTTTGTGATATACAACATTACTTTGTTTAGAGAAGCAATGTTATCTCCTTTTGTGAAAAAAACAAATTCTTGATCGTTAATTCTATTAATGGTTTTTTGTATTTTTTTATCAGTCTTTAAAACAAATATCCTTATAGGATTTGTAATTGCATAAATTATTTTTAACACAATTTTTAACAGTAAAGTTCTGTTTAGCATAATTAATATAAAAGTAATAGACGGAATAAAATAAATAAGGAAAACTGTTAAATTACTTGGTAAATCTCCTTTTGGAGGCATAACAATATTACCGACAAGTGCTACTAAAACAGCAAAAATAGCGACCAAAACAGCCAGCCATGAAGCTTTCTCAGGTCTTGGTAATTTTTCTCTTCTTACTTTTAATAAAATATTCCCTACTCCGAAAAGTGCCATTACAGATAAAAATGAAATTGTATAAACACCAGCTAATAATCCAACATTTCCGTTGGTAAGTAATAATACAGAAATACATAAAAAGAAGAACATTAAAATAATTCTATAAGAACTTCCTTTGCTGTTTTTCTTTAAGAAAAATTGAGGTAAAATTCTGTCTAAAGTCATACGCTCTAACAAACCAGAAACCCCAATAAAACTTGTTAGAACAGCACCGCTTAATACCAAAAAAGCATCTATTGCTATTAAAGATGCTACCCAAGTACCACCAACATGATTTCCCATTTCTATTAATAAGGTGTTTTGATAAGCATCACTTTGTAAAACAGGTAAAGCAAATAGCGCCAATGCAAAAACAGCCATTAAAGGGTTTATAACGCTAACAATGGCCCACATATTTCTTAACGTTTTTGGAAAAACACCTTTTTGTTGCTCTTCGACAAAATTTGCTGAACTTTCAAAACCAGATACGCCTAGCATTGAAGCAGCAAAACCTAAGAAAATAGCATTGGTTATACTGCCTTCTCCTAATTCTAAATTCCAATTTTCAAAAAAAAGAGCTACTCCATTTATTGATAAAAAGTAAATAATAAATCCGGTTAAAACAACCAAAGAGGTTAAGTGGAATAAAAAAATACCAATAGCAACTTTAGCAGATTCTGTAATACCGCCAATTACTAAAAATGCAAAAACAGCTAATAAAAGTGTGGTTGCAATAATAACAGGAATAGATGGAATTAAATGATGTAAATAATGTATTGCTTCATTACCAGAAATTACTGCTGTTGCCATATAGGAGAGCAGTGTTAAAGTGGCTGCAAAAGAAGCCATCGACTTACTTGTTGTATTTAGTAAAGCATTGTATGCACCTCCATTTAAAGGTAATGCACCAACAACCTCTCCATAAATTTTCCTAAATAAAAATAACACAAATGAAACAATTAATAAAGTAATCCAAGCATATTGACCCGCAAAAGCAATTGCTAATGCAGATACATAAAGTACTGATGAACTTATATCATTTCCACAAATAGCTGTAGATGAAAGCTCGTTTAATTTCTTACTTATTTTGGGCATTTTTTGTGAAAATTTTTAGTGATGTACACTAACTATTTTTTGTAGTACTACAAATGTATAAATATTGAACAACAAATCTCGAGTTTTTAGCACGAGATTTATTTAAAGGTTAAATACTTATTAACAGGTGTCGGTTTCATTTGCCTTTTTAATAATAGCTTTAAGCTTTTCTTTTTGCTGTATTTTTTCTTGCTTTACCTTATTAATTTTTCTTTTCATTAATTTGGTATGCTTGGCTTTGTTTAGTGTATTTTTTGCTTTTCCTTTTTTAGGCATTTATTCATTAGCTTTAATGATATGGAACGTTTTAATACTGAATCAAGTTTAGTACAAGTGTTTTATATCAGGGGTTAGCGAAGGTATTTAAAAATAAGGTTAGAAACAAGCTAAATTAATCATTGCAGATTATAAAATTTTCTTTTTTCAAGTGTTTTAAGTTTGATGTTTCACGAATATTTCTGTAGAGAAAAATTTTAAGATTTTTGTAGCCTAGACCAAATTTAAGAATGTATTAATCTCCTTTTTTGTAGTAAAAAAATTAGGACTAACTCTAATATTTTCATCTTGTAAAGTTACTAAAACGTTGTTTCTTTTAAGTTTTTCGTAAAGCGCTTTAGTGGTTTCAAACGAACCTGTATTAAAATGAAGAATGGCTGTTCTTTCTTCTCGTTTTTTTGTTGGTGTTACTATTTGATGTCCTTTTTTGTGTAGCCCATCAATCAACATATCTGTGTTTTTTAACGCTTTTTTATAGATGTTTTTAATACCAATATCAAGAAGTAATTGAAGTCCTGCAGACCAAGCATCAAAGAGCGAATATGCAATTGTGCCGGTTTCAAACTTTCTGGAATCATTATAATAAGAAAGTGTATCATGAATTCTATCAGCTGCAAACATTCCTGGTAAAACAGGATGAATCATTTTTACAACTCTTTTGCTAACATATAAAAATCCTGTTCCGTGCATTCCAAGTAGCCATTTAAAACCACAACCAGCCATAATATCAATTTGATCTTTTTCAACATCAATAGGAATCATGCCGGCTCCTTGTGCGGCGTCCACTACAAATAATGCGCCTTTCTTATGCGCAATTTTTCCAATTGCAGACAAGTTTGGTCTAAAGCCGCTGTTGAATCTTACGGCTGCAATTGCTATAACACGTGTATTAGTATCGATAAGTTTTTCAATTGCTTCAGGATCAAAACTGTTATCTTCATTGAGTTTTGCAAATCTAATTTCAACCCCTTTTTTTTCGAGCTGTAACCAAGGAAAAGTATTGTTCCAATGTTCGTATTCAGGAAGAATAATATTATCGCCTTTTTCAAAATTGATGCCTTGTGCTACGATTCCTAAACCCACTCCAGTACTTGTTGTTAATGCATATTCTTCTGGAGAACCACCTAATAATTTTGATAGTGAAAGACGGATATCATCGCGATTAAATCCTTTTTTTTTAATAGGATTTATTTCTGTTTTTAAATACGTTTGAAGCCTATCGTATACTAAAGTATTTAGAGGTGCTTGCGAAGCGCTATTAAGATAAATTGCTTCTTTTGTAACTGGAAATAGCGAGCGGATTTGATCTATATTCATAACAAGGTTTACTTTTTAGCAAGTTTGGTTAAAGAGCTCCTAAAGTTAATTTTTTAGAAAGAAAGAAACTAAATATTGGCTCTAAAATCATCAATTTATTTTATTGTAATTAGATTTATGTTGCTATTTTCTAGCCAAGTATGTATATCGCTATTGCTTCGGGCACTTTAGTATATAATGACTGTTGTTTTCATAAGGATTATTTGGAACGTGTAATTTCGAATTCATTATTGAAATTAATCTGTATTTCATCTCAAAAAAAATGAAATATCAATAGATAAAATTGATGAATTTTTCATCCTTTTTATATATCTTTAGCCTACTTTATAAATTAAAAAGTGCATCTTTATTTTAAAGAGTACAAGTAAATACATATGAAATTAAAATTAGAAAAGCCAATCGTATTTTTCGATTTAGAAACAACAGGAATAAATATAGGAACCGATAAGATTGTTGAAATATCAATTTTAAAAGTCTTTCCGAACGGAAATAAAGAGAGTAAAACTTGGTTGGTAAATCCAGAAGTTGAAATTCCGAAAGAAGCTTCAGACATTCATGGAATTACAAACGAAAAAGTGGTTACAGAACCTACATTTAAAGAATTAGCACCACAAGTAAGCGAGTTAATTGCTGATTGCGATTTGGCAGGATTTAATTCTAATCGTTTTGATATCCCGTTATTGGCAGAAGAATTAATGCGTGCTGGTATCGATTTTGATATGAATAATAGAAAAGCAATTGATGTACAAGTAATTTTTCATAAAAAAGAGCAAAGAACGTTAAGTGCAGGGTATCAATTTTACTGCGGAAAAGAATTAGAAGGTGCCCATGGAGCTGAAGCAGATACCAATGCAACCTATGAAATTTTGTTAGCTCAATTAGACAAATACAATGATATTGGGAATTCTGTAGATGCATTAAGTGAATATTCAACGCATGGAAAAAGAGCAGATTTTGCTGGTTTTATTTTGTTTAATGATGATGATCAAGAATTTTTTTCTTTCGGTAAATACAAAGGAAGAACAGTAGAAGAAGTGTTTAAAGAAAACCCTGGTTATAATGCTTGGATGCAAAATGCAGATTTTCCGTTATTCACAAAAAAAGTATTAAGAGAAATTAAAAAACGTATGTCGGCTCCAAAAGATAAAATGACAAAAGAAGAAAAATTAAATGCTTTGCAACAGAAATTTAACGTACGTTAAATAAAAAAATCTTCAATCAATTTCTTTAACTTTATCAAATTAAAAAAAGATATAAATGTTTACAGACTATAACAATTTACCAAATAACTCGAGAGTTTGGATGTATCAATCCGATAGAGTTTTTACAACCCAAGAAATTGATTATATCTCTAACAAAGCAAAAGATTTTATTGAACAATGGACACGACATGGAGATAATTTAAAAGGATCATTTACCATAAAATACAATCAATTTTTGGTGTTAGCGGTAGATGAAAATTTTAATAACGTTTCTGGGTGTTCTATAGATGCATCGGTTCGTTTTGTACAGCAATTAGAAAATGAGTTGAACATTGATTTAATGGATAAAATGAATGTTTCTTTTAAGGATGGAGGCAGTATTAATGTTGTAAAATTAATTGATTTTCAGAAATTTGCTAAAGAGCAAAAAATCACGAAAGAAACCATCGTTTTTAACAATATGATACAAACAAAAGCAGCAATAGAATCAGAGTGGGAAGTTCCTGCAAGCAAAAGCTGGCATAATCGTTTTATGAGTTAAGTGTATGAAAAATATTTTAAGTTTTCTTTTTGTGTTTTGTTTCATTGCAACGCAAGCACAATCAAAAGATCCATTGCAAACTAAAGATAAAGAAGCTCAAGAAAAGTGGGTACATAACATTCTAAATAAAATGACTAATGAAGAAAAAATTGGTCAATTATTTATGGTGCAAGCCTATTCTACTAACGATACTATAAATGAAAAATTAGTAGAAGAACTGATACAAAAATATCATGCAGGGAGTTTAATTTTTATGCAAGGAACTCCAGAAAAACAAGCCGAATTAACAAATAAATATCAAGCTTTATCTAAATATCCATTATTGATTGCACTCGATGCAGAATGGGGATTAGACATGCGTTTACAAAACGCTTTTCGGTATCCGTGGAATATGACTTTAGGTGCAATAAGAGACAATTCATTGATAGAAAAATTTGGAGAACAATTAGGAAAACACTGTAAACGTTTAGGAATTCATATCAATTTTGCACCGGTTGTAGATATTAACATTAATCCAAAAAACCCAATTATAGGAAATCGTTCTTTTGGAGAAAACAAAAATAATGTAACCGATAAAGCAATTGCTTTTACTCTCGGAATGCAACGTTTTGGTGTGTTGGCAAATGCAAAACATTTTCCTGGTCATGGAGATACAGAAGCAGATTCACATCATACGTTGCCAGTTATTAATTTTGATGCCACTCGTTTAGATACCTTAGAGCTATATCCGTATTATAAATTATTTAAAGAAAATTTAGGAAGCGTTATGACAGCGCATTTAAGCATTCCAAAATTAGAACCAAATAAAAAATTACCATCATCATTATCTAAAAGAATTGTAACCGATTTGTTAATTGATAAAATGGGCTTTAAAGGCTTAATTATTACTGATGGATTGAATATGAAAGGCGCAGCAGACTTTGCTACTTCTAAAGAAATTAATTTAGCAGCAATTTTAGCAGGAAACGATTTGTTGTTAATTCCGCATGAAGTTCCAGTAACTATGGAATTTTTTAAGAATGCAATTAAAGAAAATAAACTAACCGTAGAACGGTTAAACGAATCTGTTCGTAAAATTTTAAAAACAAAATATTGGGCAGGATTACAAAATTACAAACCAATTGAACTAACTAATTTACACGAAGATTTAAACTCAAAAACAGATGAATTGTTACACAGAGAATTGGTTAAAAATTCTATTACTGTAATTAAAAATAAAGAAGATATTATTCCAATTCAGAATTTAGACAAACAGAAAATTGCGTACGTTAATTTTGGCGATGATGATCCTGCACCATTTGTTACGATGTTAAATAATTATGCGAAAGTAGATGTTATTTCAGGTAATAGTACATCCGATCTACTCTCAAAGTTAAGGGCATATAGCTTGGTTATAATTGGTTATCATACTTCAAATGAGCATCCTTGGAAAGAATTTAAGTTTAAAAAAGAAGATATTTCTAAACTTCAACAAATTGCAAAAACAAAAAAAGTAATTTTAGATATTTTTGCAAGCCCGTATAGTTTGTTAGATGTAAAATATTTTGAAAATATAGAAGGATTAGTTGTCTCGTATCAAAACAGTAAAATTGCTCAAGAAATTTCTGCCCAACAATTATTTGGAGCCATTAAAACGAATGGAAAATTACCTGTTTCTATACATAAAAACTTTAAAGAAGGTTTTGGTTTATATACAACAACATTAAGTAGATTACAATATGGATTGCCAGAAGAAGTGAAAATGTCTTCTATAAAACTTGCAGAAATTGATGAGATAGCAAACCAAGTTATTAAAAAAAAAATGACTCCGGGATTACAAGTTCTTGTTGCAAGAGAAGGAATAGTAGTTTATCAGAAAAGCTTTGGATATCATACAAATGACTCACTGTTAAAAGTTAAAAATTCAGATATTTATGATGTTGCATCTTTAACAAAAATTTTAGCAACATTACCAATGGTAATGAAAGCAGAAGGCGAAGGTCAGTTTAGAATTGGAACTGAATTAAAAAACGTATTACCAGAATTTAAAGGGACCAATAAAGATACATTAACGTTAAAGGAAATATTATCTCATAACGCTAAATTAAAAGCATGGATTCCGTTTTATAAGCTAACCCAAGACAGTATTAACCAAACAAATTTACCGCTTTATTATCGTGCTGAAAAATCTAAAAAATATGATATTCATGTCGCTGAAAACTTATATTTACTTTCTTCATTTAAAGATTCGATAATAACCTATATCAAAAAAGTAGATCAACGAGAAAAAGAAGGATATAAATACAGCGATTTAGGGTATTATATTTTAAAAGAAACATTAGAAGAGAGGTATAAAAAACCATTAAATGAGTTAGTACAAGAAAATTTTTATGCTTCTTTAGGAGCAAATAGAACAAGTTACTTACCATTAGAAAAATTTCCTAAAAACGAAATTGTTCCTACAGAAAAAGACGAATATTTTAGACATCAATTATTACAAGGATATGTACATGATATGGGAGCAGCAATGTTAGGAGGAGTTGGTGGGCATGCAGGAGTGTTTTCAAACGTAAATGATGTGGCAAAAATTATGCAAATGTATTTGCAAAACGGTTACTACGGAGGTAAAAGATATTTAAAAAGTAGTACGTTTAAAAAGTTTAATAAGCGTTACTACGAAGATAAAAAAATACGAAGAGGTTTAGGTTTTGATAAACCACAATTAGACCCAGAAATAGAAGCAACTTGTGGTTGTGTTTCTGATGAAAGTTTTGGGCATAGTGGTTTTACAGGAACCTATACTTGGGCAGATCCAAAAAGCAGAATTGTGTATGTTTTTTTGTCAAACAGAGTATATCCAACGATGGATAATAATGGTTTGATTACAGAAAATATAAGAACAAAAATTCAGCAAATTATACAAGATGCTATTTTGTTGGAGTAGTCGCAAGTTTACTGTATAAGATTTGTAATACAATTGTTGAAATAAAATAAATAGCAGCAATTTCTAACGTGTAAAACTTATAAATTACCAGCGTTTGAAGTACATAAAAAAAAGGAAAGAGACTCATTCCCAATACAGCTCTAAATGTATCTATAAATTCAGTTTCATCAATCTTTTTTGATAGTATTTTCCAAACTACCCATGGAATAAGACTATTTAAAATAATCAAATAATACAAGGGTTTTACAAAATTAAATGTAGTTTTTCTATTTTTTGTGTTACCAGCTTTAATGCTTTTATTTATTGAGTTTACTTCGGTGAAATCAACATTTCTAGAATTTAATTCGCTTAAAATAGTTTCATAATTCTCATCCGCAGGAATATGTACAGAGATTTCTTTTAGCTGATTAGAAATTTCTTCTTTAATAGCATTTGTAGAATTATTAAGTTCATTCGAATTATAATACTTATTTGCTAAAATTGGTTTTCCAAAATGTATGGCAACTTTACATGGAAATTGACTTATGTTTTGATAGGTAATTCCAACCGGAATAACAGTTATTTTTAACGCTGGATATTTATCTAAAGCACCAAAAAGAATTCGGGTAAATCCTTTACTTAAAGTTCTTACTGTTCTTCTTTTATCATGACTTCCTTCAGGAAAAATCATTAAAGCATTTTGGTTGTTTAAAATTTCATAACAATCGTTAAAAATCTCTGTGTTTTTAGAAAGTTCTTTTACGCCATCTCTAATTCTATAAATAGGCATAAGGTTTAACGTTGCTAAAAACTTTTTTACCAGTGGTTTTTTAAAAATGGCAGCTCTAACTAAATAATGTGTATTTCTTGCTGCATTTGTAGTAACTAATAAAGGATCTAATAATCCGTTTGGATGATTAACTGCAAAAAGGACGGCTCCTTTTTTTGGAATATTTTCTTTACCAACAATCTTTATTTTTTTGGTATAAAAAAACAAACCTGTTTTAATGTAATATATAATAAAGGTATACCAAAGTTTTTTCAAATAAATAAAATTTTAAAATCCGTATGCTATTTTCCTGATTTAAGGGACATTGATTAAAGAAATGATTTCTTCTCTTTTAAATTTTGATAATTAAGCTATCAATTTTTCCTTTCAAATATAAAGAAAAACTGACAATTATCATATTATTAAATAAAGTTATCTTAGATATTTGCATCAGGCATTTAGAGTAAATTATATTAGTACGAAC
The DNA here is from genome assembly GCA_041689245.1 of Flavobacteriaceae bacterium. Lineage (GTDB taxonomy): Bacteria > Bacteroidota > Bacteroidia > Flavobacteriales > Flavobacteriaceae > Polaribacter. Next base: position 89,064 of record JBDNGO010000071.1, read on the forward strand.
TCCTAATCCCTAACTCCTTTTTTCTTTTTATTTCGTCCCCAATACGTTGCCAAAGCCATTCCAGAAAAGACATCCCAAATTCCCCAAAAAGCAGCTAATAAAGCCATTCCGCCTAAACCTTCAAAGAATCCAAAGATTAATAGCAGTCCTAAACCGCCATTCTGAATTCCGGTTTCCATAGAAATTGTTTTTACATCTCTTTTATTCAAACCAAAACTTTTTGCGGTGTAATAGCCAATGATAAAAGCAAGAATATTATGAAAAATTACTAAGAATATAACTAAGTGAATATAATTCATAAAGATGTCGAGGTTTTGAGAAAATGCAATGAAAATAAGCGCAACAAAAACCAACATAGAAAGTGGTTTTAATACTTTCTCCATTTTTTTTGCCATTTTAGCATGATAATGTTTTACCAACATTCCTGCAATTAACGGAATTCCGAGAATTAATGAAACTAGTTTAAATAAATCATACGGATTTAATTCTACCGTTTTTAAAATAGTTGCAGTTGGTTCGTATAAACTTCCCCAAAACTCTAAATTAAAAGGAGTCATTACGATACAAATTAAAGTAGCAAAGGCAGTTAAACTTACAGACAACGCTGCATTTCCACCAGCCATTTTGCTGTAAAAATTAGACACATTTCCACCAGGACAAGCAGCAATCATCATCATTCCTAATGCAAAACTTGGATGCGGTTTTATAATTATAATTGCTAAAAAAGTTGCTGCAGGTAATAAAATGAATTGCGACAAAACACCAACTAATAAAATTTTCGGGTTTTTAAATAAGCGTTTAAAATCATCTATGGTAATTCCTAGAGCAACACCGAACATAATAATACCAATAGCAATATTTAACACCCACAATCCGCTAGCATCAAAGTTGATTTTAATAGCATCTATATTGGTAATCTGATCAGTTTTTAAAAGCATATTTTATGTTCTTCAATGTCTCCTTGAGCGCAGTCGAAAGATTTTAATTAGATCTTACAAACTACGTTTGCTACTTTCAATCAAAATGTATTTTGACTTCAGTAATGCTCAACCAAACTTTTTATATTAATTCGTGAATTCGCAGCAATTTTAATTCTTAAAAGCATATTCTATAATATTTGCACCCATTTTTAGTGCTTTTTCTCGCACTTCTTTTGGATCGTTGTGTGCAATTTCATCTTCCCAACCATCACTTAAATCAGATTCGTAATCGTAGAAGCAAATCAACCTTCCTTCATAAAACAACCCAAAACCTTGCGGCTGTTTTTTATCGTGTTCATGAATTTTTGGCAATCCGTTTTTAAAGGTAAAAGTTTGATTGTAAATAGCATGATCTTTCGGGATTTCTTGAAACTCTAATTCTGGAAATACTTTTTTAATTTCTCTTCTAATAAATGTATCTAAACCGTAATTGTCTGAAATATGTAAAAATCCACCCGAAATTAAGTAATCACGTAAGTTTTTAGCTTCATCTTCAGAGAAAAATACATTTCCATGACCGGTTATAAAAACCATTGGAAAATTTAAAATAGTTGGATTTCCAACAGCTACAAAAGTGGGATTTTTCTTAATTTTTGTATTGCTATTTGTATTTGTAAATTTAATTAGATTTGGTAAAGCAGTTGGATTTGCATACCAATCTCCGCCGCCATTATACTTTAAAACCGCAATTTCTTGTGCGTTTATGTTCAGCGAAAAACCAATAAAAAAAAGAGATAAAAGTTGTTTCATATAAAGCAAGATAGTAAAATATAACTCAATTTACTTCATTAATCAAAGCGACAGTTTGTGTAGCAACAACACCAGCAGTTTCAGTACGTAATCTGCTTTCTCCAAGAGTAACAGGAATGAATTTTTTTGCTAAAGCTTTTTCAATTTCTTGAGTAGAAAAATCACCTTCTGGTCCAATTAAAATAGTAATATTATGTTTAGATTTCACTTCCTTTGCAAATGATTTTCTGTCTTGTTCTTCGCAATGAGCAATAAACAAATCACCTTTAAAATTTTGATTGATAAACTCAGAGAATTTTAGAGGTTCATTTATTTTGGGTAATGCAAACTTTAACGATTGCTTCATAGCAGCTAGTGCAATCTTCTCTAATCTGTCAGTTTTTAGAATTGTACGCTCAGAATTTGAGCAAATAATCGGTGTAATTTCATCAATACCAATTTCTGTAGCTTTTTCTAAAAACCATTCTAATCGATCATTGTTTTTTGTAGGCGCAATTGCAACATGTAAATAATAGTTCCAAGGTGTTGGTTTTGTTTCAGAATTAAGAATTTTTACCAAACATCTTTTATCGTTTGCTAAGATGATTTTTACCGTAAACAATTCGTTTTTCCCATTGGTAATATGTAAAATATCTTGGTCTTTTTTTCGCAATACTTTTACAATATGTCTGCTTTCAGTTTTGTCAAAAGTAAACTGAGAATCGTTGGACGATATGTCTTTATTATAAAATAATTGCATTTTTTATTAGGTTTAAAGTGAGGGTTTTTTAGTTTTGCTTACTAAAGACTCTTTCTATACGTTCTACGTCTTTTATGTGTAACAGGATCAAAATTCTTCCAAATTTTATTGATGGCTTCATTATCTTCTAATTCTGGAGTACGAATGCAATTAACAATTCCTTTTGGTGTAAATGTCTTCGTAAACTGATCAAAAAGGATTGCCGTTACTCCTTTGTTTTGATATTCTGGATGCACACCAATTAAATAAAATGTTACATCTTTTGCATGTTTACGAGCCTTTAATAAATGAAAAATTCCGAACGGAAATAATTTTCCTTTTGCTTTCTGTAAGGCTTCAGAAAAAGAAGGCATCACAATAGCAAAAGCGACTAACTTATGGTTTTTATCAACCACAAATTTGATGTATTCTGGATTGATGAAACTGATGTATTTCTTTTTAAAAAATTCAACTTGAGCATCAGAAATAGGCACATACGTTGAAAGCTTAGAATAGCTTTGGCTAAAAACATCAAACATTTCATCTACATAAGGCAGTATGTCTTTTGTTTTTGTGAAATCCAATGCTTTTAGTTCGAATCTTCTTTTTATAATATTGCTAACTCGATTGTAATAAACAGCATCAACATTTTTAAACTTGAACTTATTCTCTAAGTATTCCTTTTCTTTTGTATAGCCCAGTTTTTCTAAATGATCTTTATAGTATGGATGATTATACCAGGTAATCATGGTGCCCAAATGATCAAAACCTTCAATTAATACGCCAGTTTTATCTAAGTTGTTAAATCCAATTGGGCCTTCAATATATTCTAAGTGATTTTGAGATCCGATTTCTTTTACTTTTTCTAATAATAGTTTAGTTACTTCAATATCATCAATCATATCTAACCAACCAAAACGCATTTTTTTGATTTGCTGTTTTTCTACTTCGTATTTATTTATAATCGCAACAACTCTACCAACAATTGTATTGTTTTTATAGGCTAAAAAAAAGCGCGCATCTGCATGTTCAAAAACCGGATTTGTTTCTTTATTAAAGGTTTCAACTTCATCTTTAATAATTGGCGGAACCCAATAGTTGTTGTTTTTATAAAGTGAAAAAGGAAAAGTAACAAACTGTTTCAATTCCTTTTTTGTATGAATTTCTTTAATCGTTATCATTGGTTAAATATACAAAAGACTCTTTAAAAATTGATTAATTATCGTTTTTTGTATCGTCTATTTTATTGTTCTTTCTTTTTAAATTTAAAAAAATTTAACATCCGTCTAAAAAACTTTTTCTTTTTGGTTGATACCGATTTGTCTTTTACAATTATATTTCCTTTTTCGTCTAACAAATCAAATTTTGGAACATATCTATCTAAACGAAAAGAAAACCCAATTCCTGCATAAAATTCTGTGGTTTTTCCGTTAAAATTTAATCGAGTAGAAGCATCAACTTGAAAATGTCTGCTAGACAAATAGGCAATTCCTGTTCCGAAATTATTATTTATTTGGTGTTTATTATACCTTCCTTGATGCTCTAAAAAAGTACTCCATACATGATTAATAGCATACGTTCCCGTAATAATATATGATAATTCTGAATACGAACTTCCAATGTTATCATAAAAAATATTGGTAACAATATTTAAGTCTTTTGATAAATTATTTTGTAGTAAAAGTCCAACTTTTGGCGTTAAATATTCGAGTTTATAAATATCGTTTACCAAGTTTGTGTTAACTCCTAAATACACAGCAACAGATGGAATTGCTCTTTTCCAATCAAATGCATGTCTGCGTTTCCAACTTCTAACTTCTTTAGATTTGTCTTCGTATTCTTGATGAAAAACTAAATATTTTGCACCGAAAGATAAATCGCTTATTCCTGATGTATTGTAATCCGAAGTAAAAACATTTTTAAAAGCTACTTTGTCTTTTTGAAGTGTGAAGTTTGAGTTGAATTCTAGTCTCTCATTAAAAAAGCTAGTTCTAAAAAACATATTGTATCCAAATGATTTTGGAATGGTAAAAGTTCTAACAATTTTAGATGAATTATAAAAAAAACCAGTTTCTAATTGATAAATGCCAGATCCAACACTATATGGACTTTCAGAAAAACCAGGTCTATTAGAATTGATTACATTTGTGTATTGCGCATTTAAAAGATGACTGCTACCTATAAAAAAGAAAAAAAGAATCTTTTTATTCATATTCATTTTTGGGGTAATTTATCAACGATACTCTAACTTTTTGCTGATAAGCACAAACATACAGCAAAAAAAGCACACGTCATATTTAAGAAAATGCTTTTTTAAACTTTAGTAACGCTTTTTGTATAATCTTAACGTTAAATTTGATATCAAATTGTTACTTTTGAAGTAATTTTAAAATCATAAAAATCAATTACAATACAAATGGGTTTATTAAGAACAATACTAGTTATTTTACTTATTTATTATGGGTTTAAAATGATTTCTAGATATCTACTTCCGTTTTTCTTAAAAAGGTTTATAAAAAACGTTCAGAATAGAGCAAATCAGCAAGAGCAAAATCAAGAACAACCAGAGGTGAAAGTAGGAGAAACTGTAATTGATAAAAAGCCTCAGGATACAAATCAAAGCAATAATTCTGTTGGAGACTATGTTGATTACGAAGAAGTAGATTAAGATGAAAATTAGAAATACAGTTCCATATATTATAGCACTACTCATTTTTGTGATTGCTTCGGTTTTATACTTTAATCCTGTTTTAAAAGGAGAAAAAATGAAACAGAGCGACATTACTCAGTTTAAAGGAATGTCTAAAGAAATTGCTGATTACAGAGTAGAAAAAGGAGAAGAACCGTATTGGACTGGATCTGCTTTTAGCGGAATGCCAGCCTATCAATTAAGTGCTTATTATCCGAATGATTTTATAAAAGTTATAGATAGCGCTTTGCGTTTTTTACCAAGACCAGCAGATTATGTTTTCTTATATTTCTTAGGATTCTTTTTACTACTAACTGCATTAAAAACCGAATGGAAATTAGCTGTTTTAGGAGCTTTGTCCTTTGGATTTTCAACCTATTTAATCATCATTTTTGGTGCAGGACATAATGCCAAAGCGCATGCGATTGCGTATATGCCAATGGTGTTGGCTGGTGTTTTATGGGTTTTTCAAAAGAAATATTTACTCGGATTTATTGTTACAGCCGTAACAATGGCGTTAGAAATTAATACGAATCATCCTCAAATGACCTATTATTTAGGGTTTATCTTATTAATTCTTGGAATCGTAAAACTAATTGAGGCAATTCAAAACAAAAGTTATGTTCCGTTTGTAAAACAATCAGTAATTATTGTTTTTGCAATGATATTAGGACTTGGAGTGAATTCTACTCGTTTACTAGCGATGAAAGAATACGCAAGCTTTAGTACACGAGGAAAAACAGAATTAACTATTGAGCCAAATGGTTCGCCAAAAAAAGCTACAGAAGGTTTATCTAAAGAATATATTACCGAATATAGTTATGGTTTAACAGAAACGTTTAATTTGTTTATTCCTAGATTTATGGGTGGCGGAACCTATGAAAATTTAGGAAACAATTCTAGTTTTTACGAAACCTTAAAATCGCATCCACAAATTGGAGCGCTACAAGCATCGCAAGCATCAAAACAAGTTTTAACGTATTGGGGAGAACAAACAATTATTGAAGCACCAGCTTATGTTGGAGTAATTTTAGTGTTCTTATTTTTAATCGGCGCATTTTTGGTAAAAGGAACGATGAAAAAATGGTTGGTAGCTGCAACTATATTTTCAATAGTGCTAAGTTGGGGTAAAAATTTTGAAATTATCACCAATTTATTTATTGATTATGTTCCGTTGTACAATAAATTTAGGGCCGTTTCATCAATACAAGTAATTGCAGAAATTTGTATTCCTTTATTAGGAATTTTAGCATTAAAAGAATTCTTTTCTAAAGACATTTCTTCGGATGAAAAGAAAAATGCACTAAAAAAGGCATTTTATATTTTAGGAGGAATTTTAGTTTTCTTTTTGATTTTTGGATCTAGTTTATTTGCTTTTGAAGGATTTAGAGATAACAATTACCAGCAAATTCCTGGTTTGGTAGAAGCATTAATTTCTGATAGAAAATCCATGTTGTTTAGCGATAGTTTACGCTCTTTAGTGTTGATATCAATTTCATTTGCCATTTTATGGTTTTTCCTTAAAAATAAAGTGAATCAAACAAAAGCAATTATTGGTTTTGCAATTATAATCTTATTCGATTTAGTTTCTGTAAACATCAAATATGTAAATAATGATTCGTTCGAAAAAGCAAGAAATATCGAAAAACCATTTCAATTAAATGAAGTTGACAAAGAAATTTTAAAAGATAAAGGCTATTATAGAGTTGCCAATTTTCCAAGTCCGTTACAAGACGGTAGAACTTCTTATTTTCATAATTCTATAGGTGGTTATCACGCTGCGAAAATGGGGCGTTATCAAGAGTTATTTGATTATCAAATTGCGAAGAATAACATGGAAGTGTTAAACATGTTAAATGCTAAATATTTTATCATTCCAGATCAAAAAGGAAACACAACAGTACAAGTAAATCCAGATGCAAATGGAAGTGTTTGGTTTGTTTCTAATCTAAAATTAGTATCGTCAGCAGATGAAGAAATTCTGGCTTTAGATAGTTTGAAAACAAAAAATGAAGCTGTTATTGATATTCGTAAATTTGATATTAAAAATAACGTTGAAAAAGATTCTTTGGCTACAATCAAGTTGATAAATTATGATGTTACTACGTTAAGCTATGAATCTAATACTACAAAAAATCAATTCGCTGTCTTTTCAGAAATTTATTATAAAGATGGTTGGAATGCGTATGTTGACGGAAAATTGACACCACACTACAGAGTAGATTATGTGTTACGTGGAATGGAAATTCCAGCAGGTAAACATACCATAGAATTTAAGTTTGAACCGACAATCATTAAAAAAGGAAATACAATTATTTTAACTTCTTATTTCTTGTTATTGATGATTCCAATTGGTTGGTTTTTTTATGAAAAGAAGAAAAAATAAAACGGCAGTATGAATATTGGAATGCTATTGAACGGAAGTTATCCGGCAGATATTAGAGTTCGTAAAGAAGCTGAAACGTTAGTAGAAAACAATCATTCGGTTTTTGTTTTGTGCAAAAAAAATCCTGATGAAAAAGAATATGAAGTTGTAAAAGGAGTTCAAGTCATCAGAAAAATCGAATATAAAAGTGTAGCGCACGAAGGGATTATTGATGTTATTGCTTCTATTGGCTTTGTACATCCTTTTTTTAAAAATAAATTACCTTATTTCATCAAAGAAAATAAAATTGAAGTGCTACATGTACACGATTTACCTTTGGCAAAAACTGCTTTTTTAGCTGCAAAAAAAAGATGTTTAAAAACAGTTTTAGATTTGCATGAAAATTACCCTGCAGCTTTAATGACTTGGTTTTCTTGGAGGAGAAATCCAATTATTAGAATTAAAAATAACCTTTTTTTTAGTTATGATCGATGGAGGAAACACGAATCTAGAATTATTAAAAAGTTTGATATTTTGATTGCAGTTGTTGACGAAATGAAACAACGATTGATAGCGCAACACGCAATTTCTGAAAACAAGATTGTCATAGTTCCGAATTCAGAAAAAAAAGAATTCATCAAAAATTTTGACAATACAACAACTAATTATTTCACAGGTTTAGAAGATAAATTTATCATTTCGTATGTTGGCGGTTTTGGGCCACATAGAGGTTTGCACACTGCAATTTTAGGAATGAAAGCAATTTCTGAGAAGATTCCAAATGCATTATTAGTGTTAGTTGGTCCAGCAAATAATGATGTTATAAATTATTTGCAAAATTTAATTACTCAAAATAATTTAGAGGAATTTATTGAAATTAGGGGAAAAGAACCTTTTAAAAATGTGGTAAATATTATGAAAAATTCATCTGTAAACATTATACCACATATTTCAAACGAACACACAGAAAGCGCCGTTCCTCATAAGTTTTTCCAAATATTATTATCAGGAAAACCGTTGTTAGTTTCAGATTGTGCACCGATGAAAAGGTTGGTAAATCAATTTGAAATTGGCACATATTTCGAGTCAGAAAATCCGCAAAGTTTTGCAAACGCAATTATAGAAATTCATTCTAAGTACGATGCAGCAATGGAAAAAGCTAAAAAAGGAAATCATGAATCTTTAAATGGTGAACTTAATTGGGAATTTACTTCAAAAAACTTAGTACATTTATATGATAACTTAAGGATTTGAAAGCACTCATTGTAACATATTATTGGCCTCCTTCTGGTGGTTCTGGAGTTCAACGTTGGTTAAAATTTGTAAAATATTTACAAGATTTTGGTGTCGAGCCAGTTGTGTTTACGGTTGATAATCCAAAATACCCGATTTTAGATACTTCATTAGAAAAGGAGATCCCAAAGAATATTACAATCTTAAAACAACCCATTTGGGAGCCAAATAATATAGTGTCTTTTTTTAAAAAGAAAAACGCCCAACAATCTGCGGGGTTTTTAAATCCTAATCCTACTTTTTTTGGAAAAATAGTGCACTATATTAGAGCGAATTATTTTATTCCCGATGCTCGTAAATTTTGGGTTCAACCTTCGGTTAGCTATTTAAAAAAGTATGTATTAGAACATAAAATAGATCTAATAATTACTTCTGGTCCACCACATAGCCTACATTTAATTGGGTTGGAATTAAAGAAAAAGTTGAATGTGAAATGGATTTCTGATTTTAGAGACCCTTGGACAGAAATCGATTATTTTGAGCAATTACCATTGACAAAAAAATCAATTCAAATTCATCAAAAATTAGAGCAAGAAGTAGTAGAAAAATCAGATGCAGTTTTGGTTATTGGAAAAACAATGAGAAATAATTTTGTTAAATTTTCTAATAACATTCATGTTATTACAAATGGTTTTGATAATGATTCAACTTCTACATCAATCAAGTTAGATAAAAAATTTACAATTACCCATGTTGGTTTAATGAATGCTGATAGAAATCCGATTTCATTCTGGAAAGCAATTTCTGAAATATGTAAAGAAAATAATAATTTTGCTGATGATTATCAAGTTCAATTTGTAGGAGAAATTGCATCAGAAGTTCGCTTTAGTTTAGAAGAATATCAAATTAAAAATGTACTAGATATTGGATATGTTTTACATCAAAAAGTTACAACATGTCAGCAAAAAACACAAGTTTTATTATTGTCTGTAAACAATGTAAAAAGTGCAAAAGGAATCATTACAGGAAAAATATTTGAGTATTTACAAGCAAAACGCCCTATCTTAGCTATTGGCCCAATAGATGGAGATTTGGCAGAGATTTTAAATGAAACAAATTCAGGCAAAATTGTAAATTTTGATGATGTTGTAAACCTTAAAAAAGAAATTTTACAGATGTATAACTCTTATAAATCAGGAAAATTAGAATCAAATTCTACCAATATCGACCAATATCATAGAAGAAATTTAACAGAGAAATTAGCTAAAATAATTAAAGAAACCGTTTCTTAATTTTTATGAAAAAAATAGTTACCATTTTAGGTGCAAGACCACAATTTGTAAAAGCTGCTGTTTTAAGTAGAATTATAAAAAAGCACAATCAAATTGAGGAAATAATCATTCATACAGGTCAACATTTTGATGCCAATATGAGTGCTGTTTTTTTCGATGAAATGGAAATTCCAAAACCTGCATATAATCTAGCAATAAACAGTTTAAGTCATGGAGCAATGACAGGAAAAATGTTGGAGAAAATAGAAGCTATTCTTTTAGATGAGAAACCAGATGCTGTTGTTGTTTATGGCGATACAAATTCTACAATTGCAGGATCTTTAGCTGCAAAAAAGCTACATATAAAAGTTGTTCATATAGAAGCTGGATTGCGTTCTTTTAATATGAAAATGCCAGAAGAAATCAATAGAATTTTAACGGATAGAATTTCTGATCTATTGTGTTGTCCAACCAAAATTGCAATTAAAAATTTACAAAATGAAGGGTTTGATAATTTACCAATTCAAATTGTAAAAAATGGTGATATTATGAAAGATGCAGTTGCATATTATAGCAAAACATCTATTAAAAAATCTTCAATAATTTCTGATTTAGATTTGATAAAAAACGAATTTGTTTTGGCAACAATTCATCGACAAGAAAACACAGATGATATCAATAAATTAAAATCAATTTTTGCTGCTTTAGAAGAAATTCATAAAAATTGTAATGTGGTGTTGCCATTACATCCTCGAACTAAAAAAATACTCGATCAGAATAATATTCATCCAAATATTACACTCATAAATCCTGTTGGTTATTTTTCTATATTAGAATTATTAAAGAATTGTAAAATGGTAATTTCTGATAGTGGAGGATTGCAAAAAGAAGCCTTTTTTACAAAAAAGAATTGCATTATTGTAAGAGAAGAAACAGAATGGATTGAATTGGTTGAAAACGGTTTCGCAGAGATTGTTGGAAGCAATCAAACGAAAATTATAGGTGCATTTAACAAGTATAAAAATTCAAAAATGGATTTTAATATAGAATTGTACGGAAAGAATGTTGGAGAAAGTATTCATCAATCTATTTTAACGCTGCTAACTAAATAAGCTTTCATTGGGAATTGTATTAAATCAATCGTTTAAAAACACAATTATCACTTTCGTAGCATTCGGAATTGGGGGTATAAACGCATTGTTTTTATATACCAATTTTTTAACAGACGAGTATTATGGTTTGGTTACGTATTTGTTGTCAACTGCAAATTTATTAATGCCTTTAACTGCATTTGGAGTGCAATATTCTATTGTTAAGTTTTTTTCGTCGTATACATCAAAACTCGAAAAAGATAAATTTTTAAGCTCATCATTAATTTTCCCATTATTTATTGCGTTGCCTTTTGGTTTTTTAGGATCCGTTTTTTACGAACAAATAAGTAATTATTTATCTATAAAAAATCCAATTATAAAAGATTTTACGTGGGTTATTTATTTAGTGGCAATAGCAACAGCGTATTTCGAAATTTTTTATGCTTGGGCAAAAGTGCAAATGCAATCTGTTTTTGGAAATGTTTTAAAAGAAATGTTTTCTAGAATTGCTGTAATGATCTTGTTGATTTTAGTTTTTTTAAAAGTAATTGATCAAGTTGAATTTATTTATTACTTAACTGGAGCTTATTTTATCCGTGCATTGGTCATGTTTTTGTATGCTCTAAAATTATATACGCCTAAGTTTACTTTTCAATTACCGGAAAATTATAAAGAAGTTTTTAAATATTCTTCTTACATTATTTTAGCGGGTTCTGCTGGTGCAATTTTGCTAGATATTGATAAGTTTATGATTCCGCAAAAAGAAGCAATTGCCTATACAGCGTATTATTCTGTTGGAGTTTATATTGCGTCTTTATTAGAAGCTCCAGGAAGAGCAATGGCACAAATTATTCAACCAATTACCGCGAAGGCTTTAAATGAAAGTAATACGCCAGAAATACTTAAATTATATAAGAGCACTTCTATAAACTTGCTATTAATTTGTGGACTCCTTTTTTTGTTGATAAACGTAAATATTAACCAAGTATATTTGTTGATTGATGAAAAATACTCACAAGGAATTTGGGTTGTATTCATGATTTCGGTTGCCAAATTATATACGATGGCTTTAGGAAATAATGGCGCAATTATTTCGAATTCTAAATACTATAAAATTTTATTACCCTATTCTATTGCAATGGCTTTGGCCGTAATTATTTTAAATAATTGGTTCATTTCTCTTTATAAAATGAATGGAGCAGCATTGTCAACGTTAATCGTTTTATTGTTTTTTAATACGATTAAGATTAGGTATGTGAAAAAGAAATTCAACATGCTTCCGTTTACTAAAAAAACAATCCATTTGTTATTGGTTTTAGGAGCTATTTATGGTTTATTTTTCTTTTGGGAATTCACGTTTCATCCAATTATAAATATTGGATTAAAAGGTATTTTAATAACCGTTTGCTATTTGATTATAATATACAAACTAAAAATATCTTTAGATATAAATACGATAATCGATAAGATTATAAAAAACAATCAATAGTATCTGCTAATATATGGAGTAATAATCCGATTCCGAGGATTCTAAATTTTTTCCATACCAGGAGTAAAAAATAAATTAAAATGGCAATATAACTGTGTAATGGATGAAAATTGATACTACATCTATTTAGATCAAAAATAGGATTCGCTAATAAATGATCTAGATCTATTAGCATGGTTACAATAAAAAAAAAATACACTTTTTTCCAATTTTCTTTAAAGAAAATAAATGCAATTATTGCTGGGACAATAAAATGAAAACTATAATGTATTAGAAATTTTAAATCCATTTTAGTAAAAATAAAAAAGACTTGGAGTTAAACAAGTCTTTTTTTAATTTAAAGTACCTTTCTGTAGCATTTAATACAGAAAGAGCGTAGGTTTTTTTTGAAAGATTTGGAGAATACGCATTTATAAACTGTGATACAAAATCCATAATCAAATTAAAATATTATTTTCTAAATAATTAATTGCATTTGGCCCTTCCATAAACAATAAATCTAAAATGGATAGATTTTTTATGAACCCAAATTTATCGTCAAACATTTGAATATAGGAGTTAAAATGATAGTTATGCTCTTGTTTTGCATTGGCTAAAAGGCGATAATCATTTTTAGTTGATACTACGTATTCTTTTGATTTATTATAACTCTGATTTATTTGTAAAGCATCTGTAATAAAAAGATATGTATCAATATTTAGATCTAATAAATAAGTGTATTCTTTTGATAAAATTGGTACTAAATCGTCTTCATAAAACTCAAAAAAAGGTGAATTTCTATACGCAATTTGAATCGATTTTAAATGTTGCTTTTGCCAAGAAACCGAATTGTCAACTAAGGTGTCTTTTGTCTTTTTTTTAGACGTATTTGTAGTGTGTTTTACAGGAATGTTAAGTAGTTGTTTTCCGTTTGGACTATAAATATAGCAGCGATTTTTGTAGGTTTGTTTCTGGAAATTATCTTCTGTTTCAAAAAGAACTTCATCGGAATTTGCAATAGCAATGTATTGCGAAATAGGAGAGAAGTACGTTGGTAAAAACAAAGACATTTATTTTGTTTCTTTTTTCTTTTTTCTATAATAATTAATCACAAAATATCCCATTAAAGCAAATAAGAAAAATTTAAAGTAAGAAAATGGTTCTCCGCTTCCGCCAACAGTTGTAAACATTCTGTTCCAACGAATTGATGAAAATTTAGCAAATCCTTTTGCGTTGGGATCCCAACTTAACCAAATAAATACTGGTTTTCCTACCACATGATCAAACGGAACATAACCCCAATAACGTGCGTCTAAAGAGTTTTGTCTGTTATCCCCCATCATCCAATAATAATCTTGTTTAAAGGTATAAGAAGTTGCTATTTTACCATTTAAATAATAAGTATTACCAACGATTGATAAATTATTACGTTCATATCTTCTAATAACTTGCTCATAAAATGGCATCGACTTTTCATTCAATTGAACAGTTTCTCCTTTTTTAGGAATATAAATTGGACCATAATTGTCATTACTCCACAAATAATATGGACTATGCGGAAATAAATCTTTATTAAAAGTTCCTTTTGGCTCTATGTTTTTGATTACACTTTTTACAATCGGATTATTTTTAATCAAAGCAGCTTCTTCGTCCGTAAGGTTTAAAATAAATTTTCCGTTATCAAAACGATATTCCCTAATATTATATCTTTTTGCTGCTCCTTGGCTAAATTGTTTTCCGCCTGTATCAACTGTAAAAAAGTATTGCGGTTTTGCTCGGTCTGGCAATACAGTTCTTTTTCGATTTATAAATACATAACCATCTCTTACTTCTAAAGTATCTCCAGCAATTCCAACTGCACGTTTTACATAATTAGTTTTTTTATCAACTGGTTTGTAAGTAAACTTTCCAGACTTATCTCCCCACATTAAATTTAAAGAATCTGCAGGCCAACTAAAAACAACAATATCGTTGCGTTTAATTTTCTGAATTCCTGGCAAACGCATATATGGCAATGATAATTTGTTTAACCATGATTCTTTATTTTCTGAATCTGAAACATAAGACTTTCCTAGAAAAGGCAATGTATCATGAACCATTGGAGCAGCAATTGTTGTCATCGGAACTCTTGCTCCGTAATGAAATTTGCTTACAAATAAAAAGTCACCCACATACAATGTCTTTTCTAATGATGAAGTAGGAATTGTATATGGTTGCATAAAATAGGTATGCACTAACGTAGCTGCAATAATTGCAAAAGCGATAGAACTTATCCATTCTCCTAATGAACTTCTAGCTTCTAAACTTCTGTTTTTTACATATTCATTTTTAGAAAAATAATTGATGTGAAATAAATAAAAACCTATTGTTGCAATAGCAAGAATTGTATCCTTTCTTTTATGATGGCTAAAACTTCTACAGGTTTCTACCCAGATTATTGGAAACATTAATAAGTTTATAATCGGAATAAACAATAAGATTGTCCACCATTTTGGACGATTAATAATTTGCATTAATACAATTGCGTTGTAAATTGGCACAATTGCTTCCCAAGCTTTTCTGCCAGCCTTTATATATAATTTCCAGGTAGCTAAAAAGTGGATTACTTGTAATGCTAAAAAGAATAAAAACCATTCTGTAAATGTCATAATTTGTTTTTTTTGATTGCTTTCTATTCAGAAAGCGTCATCGTAATAATAGTTTATTAGTTTGTTTTACTAAGAGATGTTACATTCTTTAACCAATGTTTAACACATCTTTCATTGTAAAAACACCTTTTTTATCCAAAATCCATTCTGCTGCAACAACAGCACCTAATGCAAACCCTTTTCTGTTATGCGCTATGTGTTTTATCTCAATAGTATCTACTTCTGATGTGTAATTTACAACATGTGTTCCAGAAACATCTCCAACTCTCTTAGACGTAATTGGAACAATTTCTGATGAATTTTCTCCGTCTAATTTCCATATTGATTTAGAACTGTTTTTTATAATTCCTTCTGCTAAGGTAATTGCAGTTCCGCTTGGTGCGTCTAATTTTTGTGTGTGATGAATTTCTTCTAAGGAAACTTGATAATCGCTTAAAGTATTCATCATTTTAGCTAATTGATTATTGAGTTCAAAAAAAATAGTAACTCCTAAGCTAAAGTTTGACGCATATAAAAATGTTCCGTTTTTCTGGTTACATAAATCAACGATTTCATCATATTTTTTTAGCCAACCAGTTGTGCCAGATATCACAGGAATTTGATTTTCAATACAATTAGTGATATTATTTACTGCCGAAGTTGGTACGCTAAAATCGATGGCAACATCAGCTTCAGTAATATTACACGTAGAATTCGAGGTTGATTTTATAACAATTGTATGACCTCTTTGTAAAGCAATTTTTTCAATTTCTTTACCCATTCTTCCGTATCCTAATAAAGCAATTTTCATTTAAAAAGAATATTTAAAAGTTAATCCAAATTTCGGAATTTCATATGTTACTGGATTATAAATCATGACAGGAGAAAATGTTAAATTATCGTTGGTGTTAAATTGTAGTAAATGTGCATTTACACTTGCTTCAACAATTTGTAATACGTAAAAAACGACCGTAGTTAACAATGCTAAATCTCTATTGCTTTTTAATGTTTTTTGTGCACTTATTAATCCGTTTCTAGAAATAATTAAAGAACCATCGCCGTTTGTAAACTCGTCTTGCAAGCCGGCTTCTCGAATTTTAAATGCTGTTCTATAACGGTCGTATTCTTTGTTGTTATCTAAATACAAATAAATGCTTGTTCCCATTGCTCCCCAAACAATTGGTGCTTTCCAATATTTCTTATTATAAATTTGACCACCACCAGGAAAAATTGCTGAATAAAATGCTGCTTTAGATGGGGATAAAGGATTAAAATAATTGCTATTCATTTTAATTTTTCCTTTTATTTTAAGAGTATCTACTTGTGTAGAGTCTTTTTGTGCGCTTATAGAAAATGATATAAGTACACTTAAAAAGAAAAGTATTTTTTTTAGTGATAACACTATTTTAATAAGTTTTTTATTCGATTAAAATCTTCTTCTGATTTGAATGAAATTGAAATTTTTCCTTTTCCTTTTGTAGTTGCATTTATAGCTACGGTGCTTCCAAAAAACGAATTTAATTCGGATATAGATTCTTTCACAAAACTTGGAGTCTGTTTTTTTTCTTTTGACGAACTATTTCCTTCTTTTACATTTTTAACAAGTTCTTCAGTTTGTCTAACAGACAATTTAGCTTTAACAACTTTAGTGTAAATATTTAATTGATTTTCTGAAGAATCAACATTGATTAAAGCTCTTCCATGTCCCATAGAAATAAAGCCATCTCGCATTCCGGTTTGAATAATTGGATCTAATTTTAACAAACGTAAATAATTGGTTACAGTAGATCTTTTTTTACCAACACGAATACTTAATTGTTCTTGAGTAAGTTTTATTTCTTCAATTAATCGTTGATAAGACAACGCAACTTCTATTGGATCTAAATTTTTACGCTGAATGTTTTCTACCAATGCCATTTCTAGCATTTCTTGGTCGTTAGCAATTCTTATATAAGCAGGAATAGTTGTGTTGCCAATTAATTTTGAAGCTCTAAATCTACGTTCTCCAGAAACTAATTGAAACTTATTTCCTTCTAATTTACGAATAGTAATTGGCTGAATAACGCCTAATTCTTTAATAGAATTGGCTAATTCAACTAAAGCATCTTGATTAAAATGAGTTCTAGGCTGAAAAGGATTGACATCTATTTTATTCAATTCAATTTCTACAATTGAACCAACTAATTTATTAGCATTTTTATCAGAAACAGAATTAATATCTACTGAAGAGTCATTTAATAATGCAGATAATCCTCTACCTAATGCTTGCTTTTTTGTTGCTTTTGCCATTGTGCGTTTTTCTTAATAATTTCGTTTGCTAAACTTAAATAATTTACTGCGCCTTTACTTGTAGCATCATAAGCTATAATACTTTCACCATAACTTGGTGCTTCACCTAAACGTGTGTTTCGTCTAATAATTGTTTCGAAAACCATAGTGCTAAAGTGCTTGCGAACTTCTTCTACTACTTGATTAGAAAGGCGTAAACGAGAATCAAACATGGTTAGTAATAATCCTTCAATATCTAAATTTGGATTGTGGATATTCTGTACACTTTTAATAGTGTTTAATAATTTCCCTAATCCTTCCAACGCAAAATATTCACATTGAATGGGTATGATGATAGAATTTGCTGCTACTAAAGAATTTAACGTAATCAACCCCAAAGAAGGAGCGCAATCAATTAAAATATAATCGTATTGATTTGTTAATTTAGTGAGTGATTTTTGAAGCATGTATTCTCTTTGCTCTTTATCTACCAACTCAATTTCTATAGCAACCAAATCTACGTGTGCAGGAATAATATCTACATTTGGAGAAGTGGTTTTTTGTATCGCATCATTTATAGAAACTGTATGTTCTAAAACTTGATACGTTCCTATTTCTACACTATCTACATCAATTCCTAAACCAGAAGAAGCATTTGCTTGAGGATCAGCATCTATTAGCAGCACTTTTTTTTCTAAAACACCTAAAGAAGCTGCTAAATTTACCGCAGTTGTAGTTTTACCAACACCCCCCTTTTGATTTGCAATTGCAATAATTTTACCCATTAAAACATCGGATTATATAAAAAGTAAAAATACGATTAATTGTTGTTAATTAAAATCAAAGATGTTAACAAAATAATAAAAACACAAAGATTTAATAATCAGATATTTAAACTTATTTTATTGAAGATAATAAACATTAAAAGGGATAAAAAAAACGTTGAGTTATCAACGTCTTTTATAATTATTTTTGTTATTTATTTGGAATGTTTTTAAGTACCTCTAGTAAAAATTTCCAAAATTTTTGAGTTGAAGAAATACTTGTTCTTTCGTCTGGAGAATGTGCTCCTAGAATTGTTGGACCAAATGAAACCATATCCATTTCTGGGTAATTCTGACCTAAAATTCCGCATTCTAATCCCGCATGGCAAGCTGCTATTTTTGCTTTTTCGCCATGTAATTTTTCATATAAAGTATCTAACACTTTTAAAATTTCTGAATTTATATTTGGCAACCAACCAGGATATTCGCCAGAAAAACTAACTTCAAATCCAGATAGTTCAAATGCAGAACGAATGGAGTTTGCTAAATCAATCTTATTCGTTTCTGACGAAGAACGTGTTAAGCAATTCACTAAAATTTCGCCGTCTTTTACAACAACTTTTGCAATATTGTTAGAGGTTTCTACTAAGTCTTTAACATCTGGACTCATTCTGTAAACACCGTTTAAAGCAGTGTAAATTGATTTTATAAATCCTTCTTGAACACCTAATTCCATTATTTTTTTAGGAGCATCTGTTTCTGAAATTTTAATAGATAAATTTGGTTCAATGCTTTTAAATTCAGTAGAAATGTTGTTTATCAATTCATTCATTTCAAAAAAGAAAGGTTCTTTAGAAGCAGTATCGATTACAACAACCGCATTACTTTCTCTGGGAATTGCATTCCGTAGACTTCCACCATTTAATTCCGAAATTCGCAAACCAAAGTTTTCAAAACCATCAAACAAAATTCTGTTCATTATTTTATTTGCGTTTCCTAATCCTTTGTGAATATCCATTCCAGAATGACCTCCATTTAATCCACTAACAGAAATACTAAAAGCCGATGTATTTTCTGAAATATTTTCTTCAGAATAGGTTCTTTTTGCAGTAACATCAATTCCACCAGCACAACCCATTCCAATTTCATCGTCCTCTTCAGTGTCAAGATTCAATAGAATTTCTCCGTCTAAATAACCAGCTTCTAAACCCATTGCGCCAGTCATTCCGGTTTCTTCATCAATTGTAAATAATGCTTCAATTGCGGGGTGTTTAATTGATTTAGATTCTAAAACACTCATTATTGCCGCAACACCTAAACCATTATCTGCGCCTAAAGTTGTTCCTTTTGCTTTAACCCAATCACCATCAATTTGCATTTCTATTCCTTGAGTTTCAAAATTAAAAATAGTATCAGAATTTTTTTGATGAACCATGTCCAAATGACTTTGCATCACTACCGTTTTTCTGTTTTCCATTCCAGAAGTTGCCGGTTTTTTAATGATTACATTTCCAACAGTATCGACAATAGTTTCAAGGTTTAGGTTTTTTCCAAAATCTACCATAAATGCAATCACTTTTTCTTCTTTTTTAGAAGGACGAGGCACGGCATTTAAATTCGCAAAATTATTCCAAATAGCTTTTGGTTCTAAGTTTCTTATTTCTGAATTCATTCTGATTTTTCTATTGTTAATTAATACTCAAAAGATACAATTATTCACTCGTTTTTAATTGATTTCGATAATGACTTCATGCGTATTTTTACGAACTTTTTTCAAATCTTTCATATAATCATCTTCAGCTCTAAATCCAACAGGAAGAACCAAAACAGATTTTAAATTGTGTTTATTTAGATTTAAAATTGCATCATATTTATCAGGGGCAAAACCTTCCATCGGACAAGAATCTATGTTTTCTGATGCAGCAACGGTCATTAAATTTCCTAAAGCAATATACGCCTGATTTTTCATCCAAGAATGTAGGTCAAATTCTGATTTGGTATTTAAATCATTTTTTAAATACTCTTTAAATGGGTTTAAAATTTCATCGGGCGTATTTCTAATTTTTTTAACTAGAGAAAAATAATTTTCTACATCTTCGCTAGATATGTTTTTTTGAGTGCAAAGCACTAAAAGATGTGATGCTTGAGCTACTTGTTCTTGATTCCAAGAATGTTCTACTAACTGTTCTTGTAATTTTTTATTATGCACAATAACCATTTTTACAGGTTGTAATCCATAGGATGTAGCAGTTAAATTAAACGCTTTTTTTAAGGTGTTTATTTGCAAATTTGACAGCAATTTTGTTGCATCAAATTTCTTTGTTGCATAACGCCATTCTAAATTTTTTATAATACTCATTCTATCTTTTTTAGAAGAACAAAAGTACTATAAATTCAATTTAATAAAGAAGTTTCTTCATTAGATTTAACAATGTACACTTAGATTTTTTCTTTACTGAATTTTTTTTCATAAATTGATTGGCGAAAAAGAAAAATATATTGCTATGAAAGAAGATTTTCTTCATTATGTATGGAAACATCAATTGTTTTCCAAAACAAAATTACTATCAACAGAATTTAATATAATTGAAATTGTTTTTCCAGGAATTCATAACACTAATTCTGGGCCAGATTTTTTAAATGCTAAAATTAAAATTGATGATATTTTATGGGCAGGAAATGTAGAAATTCATGTAAAATCTTCTGACTGGTATTTGCATCAACATGAAAAGGATTCAAATTACGATTCTGTTATTTTACATATTGTTTGGGAAGATGATGTGGAGGTTTTTAGCAAAAATAATTTACCGTTACCAACAATACATATTTCTAAGTTAGTAGACAAAGAGTTGTTGGTAAATTACAAAAAATTGTATTCGAAACAACAACGTTGGATTCCTTGTGAAAATTCGATAAATACAATTGATTCTTTTGTGTTTGATCATTGGAAAGAACGTTTATATTTTGAAAGATTAGAAGAAAAATCAGTGTTAATTGATCAGTTGTTAAATGATTCTAATAATGATTATGAAGCCGTACTTTTTAAATTGTTAGCGAAGAATTTTGGATTGAAAACCAATGCAGAAGCATTTTTAAATTTCTCAAATTCAGTTGACTTTTCGGTTGTTAGAAAAGTACAAAATGATGCATTTAAATTACAAGCCTTATTTTTTGGTCAAACAGGATTTTTAGAAAAGAAATTAGAAGAGAAATATGTAATCGATTTAAAAAATGAATACGATTATTTGAAACATAAATTCAATTTAAAGCCAATTCATAATGGGCAGTTTCAGTTTTTTAGAATGCGACCAACAAATTTTCCAACCATACGAATTGCGCAATTAGCTTCCTTATATCACAAGCATCAAAATTTATTTTCTAAGTTAATGAGTACTTCTAGTGTAAAGGAGCTCTATCTTTTATTTTCTCTGGATTTGAATGACTTTTGGAAAACGCATTATACGTTTCAAAAGGTGTCATCAAAAAGCGTAAAAAGAATTACAAATTCGTTTGTAGATTTATTACTGATAAACACAATTGTTCCTTTAAAATTTAAATATTTAAAGAGTAGAGGAGAAGTAGATGAAACCCAATTATTAGCATTGATTCAACAATTAAAATCAGAAAAAAATTCAATTATCTCAAAATTCAAAGAGTTGAAAATAAGTTCTAAAAACGCTTTTGAAAGTCAGGCTTTATTGCAGCTTAAAAACAACTATTGTCTAAAGAAACGTTGTTTGCAATGCGCAATAGGAAATGTTATTTTAAACAAAACCTAATACAAGCTTTTGTACTTTGTTGGATTTGCTTCGTGCATTATTTTATATGCAGCTTCAAAAATATCTTCTACAGATGGTTTAGAAAAATAATCTCCGTCTGTTCCATAAGCAGGTCTGTGAGCTTTAGAAGTTAACGTTTTAGGTTTGCTATCTAAATATTGATATCCGTTTTGATTTTCTAAAATTTCTTGTAATAAATATGCTGAAGCTCCGCCAGGAACATCTTCATCAACAATTAACAATCTATTTGTTTTGACGATACTTTTTACGGTTTCATGATTGATGTCAAAAGGTAATAAACTCTGAATATCAATAATTTCTATATCAATATCAACTTGTTGTAATTCTTTAGCAGCTTCTTCTACCAATTTTAACGTAGATCCATAAGAAACAACTGTAATATCTTTACCTTCTTTTATGATTTCAATTTCTCCAATAGCCGTTTTAAAATCGCCTAAATTGGTTGGTAATTCTTCTTTTAAACGATATCCGTTTAAACACTCAATTACCAATGCAGGATCATCTCCTTCTAATAATGTGTTGTAAAAACCTGCGGCTTTTGTCATGTTTCTTGGAACTAAAACGTGCATTCCACGAACGTTGTTTATAATTCCGCCCATTGGGGAGCCAGAATGCCAAATTCCTTCTAAGCGATGTCCACGGGTTCTAATAATTAATGGTGCTTTTTGTTTACCAACAGTTCTGTAACGAAGCGTTGCTAAATCGTCGCTCATTATTTGTAAAGCATATAATAAGTAATCTAAATATTGAATTTCAGCAATCGGTCTTAAACCTCTCATTGCCATTCCGATTCCTTGGCCAATTATAGTTGCTTCTCTAATTCCTGTATCAGAAACTCGAAGTTCGCCATACTTTTCTTGCAAACCTTCTAGTCCTTGATTTACATCACCAATAAAACCTGCATCTTCACCAAAAATTAATACTTCAGGATATTTTTTTAGAATTGCATCAAAATTATCTCTCATAATAACTCTTGCATCAACCAAGTTCTTTTCAGAACTATATATTGGTGCTTCTGATGAAATATTTGTTGTTGCTAATTCGGTTTCACTTACTAAATGAGTTGAAAAAAAGTCGAATCCTTGGTTGATTTTATTTTTTATAAAATTTTGTAAAGCTGCTTTTTCTGTGAAAGTTTCGTCTTTAATGTATCGCAACGCTTTTCTTGCAGCAATTAACACATCTTTTCTGATGGGTTCTGCGATAGTTTCAAGTTCGTTTTTTAATTTTAAAATAAAAGCACTATTACTACTTTTAGAAGCAACACTTTCTAATAAACTTAGTGTTATTTTTACTTCGTCTTTTATTTCATCTAAATACGCATCCCACGCATTTCTTTTTGCAGCACTTACATGTTTTTTTGCTTCTTTTTCTAGGAATATTAATTCTTCTTCTGAATTAACAAATTTTAAAGTTTCTCCATTGCCATCTTCTAATTCGAAATCTAAAATCCAAGAACGCATTTTTACAATACAATCAAATTCTTGTTCCCATTTTAACCTGTTTGCATCTTTGTATCGTTCATGAGAACCAGAAGTAGAGTGTCCTTGAGGTTGTGTTAGTTCTTTTACGTGAATTAATACAGGAATATGTTCTTCTCTTGCAATTTTTGCAGCTCTATTATAAACATCTATAAGTTGTACGTAATCCCAACCGTTTACAACAATAATTTCGTAACCATTATTTTTTTCGTCTCTCTGAAATCCTTTTAAAATTTCAGAAATACTTTCTTTTGTTGTTTGATATTTTGCGTGAACAGAAATTCCGTATTCATCATCCCAAATATTCATAACCATTGGTACTTGTAGTACACCAGCGGCGTTTATTGTTTCAAAAAATATTCCTTCACTTGTACTTGCGTTACCTATTGTTCCCCAAGCAACTTCGTTTCCTTTGGTAGAAAAATTAGAAGCATTTTCTAATTCTTTTACATTTCTGTAAATTTTAGATGCTTGTGCTAATCCTAATAATCGAGGCATTTGCCCAGCAGTTGGAGAAATGTCTGCACTAGAATTGTATTGTTTTGTTAGGTTTTTCCAATCTCCATTTTCATCTAAACTATGCGTTGCAAAATGTCCGCCCATTTGTCTTCCTGCAGACATAGGGTCGGCTTCTATACTTGGATGTCCATATAATCCTGCAAAAAATTGTTGTGCGGTTAATTCGCCTAAAGCCATCATAAAGGTTTGATCTCTATAATATCCAGATCTAAAATCTCCTTTTTGAAAAGCTTTTGCCATTGCTAATTGCGGCACTTCTTTTCCGTCTCCGAAAATTCCAAATTTTGCTTTTCCAGTAAGAACTTCTCTACGACCTAACAAACTACATTCTCTACTGATACGTGCAATTTTATAATCATTTAATACTTCTTCTCGGAAATCATTAAAAGATAATTTAGTAGAACTAGAAATTGCAGTATTTTGAGTCATATATGATATATATTTAAGCTAATGCAAAGATAGGTTTTTTGATTGAAATTTAAAAATATTTTATTTCATTAAGAATATCGTAATTTAAACAGGATAATAATTAATAAAAATACGAAATCAACAATGAATTAACAATTATAAAAAACCTCTTCTAAAAAAATTATAAATAGTAGATGGTCTAGCAGTTAATACAAAACGAATTTTACTAGCATATGCTTCTTGATTTATTTCCCAACCATTATTAGAATACAACGGAAAATAAATTTCTAAAATATTGTGAACAAAGTTAAAACGAATACCATTTTCATACGCAAAATAAGCATTTTGTCCTTTACTTTTTAAAAAGGCAACATCGGTATAATACTCTAGCCATTTCCAAAGACCAATACTAGAATTAAAAGAGGTCATAAATTGATTTGCATAACGAGTTGGTAGCACAGATTTAAATCCACCATCATTAATAATAACTTGTTGGCTAAAAATCCCTGAACTTTCTGATCTTCCAAAATAATTTTGTTCAAACAAATAATCTGACGGACGATCTAATCCAAAACTAAAATAGTTTCCAGTTGTTTTGTTGTTTAAAAAGAATCCTCCAAAAAATCTAAAATCTAATTGCCTGTTTTTTGCAGTTAGCTTTCTATATCTTATGTCTGTAGAAAATTTTGTAAAGGTTGATGAAATATCGGTGTTAATTTTATAAGAAACTCCTTCAATAATATTTGGTTTTGTATAGATGTATTTTAAGTTTAAAACACTGTAAACGTCTTGTTCTCTAACGGGTGTGCTTGGTGCTGTTTCTTTATGAATGTTTACGTATTTAAGTGTTAAAGCGCTTCCGCCAACATCACGTAAACTATTGCGTTTAAAAATTGCAGAAATAGATGGAGTAAAAACACCATAAGATAAATTTGGAGCGTAGTGAAAATTGCTAGCAGAAACGCCATAAATAATATTTAGAATTTTAGAATTCTCGAAATATTGATTATAGATTACTGATGTATAGCCTGTTATTGTCTGACTTTTTGTTGCGTAAGAAGGAACTAATTTGAACACAAAATTTCTAGAAATTATGGGCTTGTTATGAAGTTCTAATCCAAGCGTAACTCCATCATAATAATTGTAGCTAAGCTCAGGTTGATAAAATAATTGATTGTAATATGGGTCTTCTATATCTTTAATTAGTTTTAATTGTATGGGTTTGTCTAAAAAACTTTTGTTTACATTTTTCCAGTTATCTAAGGTGTTGTATTCTGGATATAATTGCTCGTAATTCAAAGATATTTTGTCAAAATTTCCTCTCGCAATTGTTACGGTTTGAGTAGAATCTATTCCAGTAAACCATTTTTTAAATTTTATTTCTTTGTTTTTTACTCCATATAATGCAACTGGCGCAGTAATGTTTCTTTTGTTTTTGATCTCTATTTTTAAAGAATCATTTTCTATTTTAATTTTTTTAACAGTGTAATCAATTTTTTTGTTGGTGTTTATATAATCACCAAAAAACCATTTTAAATCTTTATCGGTTTTCGATGAAATAATGCTGTTAAAATCTGAACTTTTGCTAATTTTTAATAAATGAGATTTGTAATATTCTTTAAAACTTTTTTTAACGATAGAATCCCCCAAATATCCTTTTAAATATTGCAACCCTAAACCAGCTTTGTATTTATTGGCTATTTTTCTATTGAAATTAGATAAAGAATCTGCTCTTGTAGTTAATGCTTGGTCTAAAAATCTGCGTGCGCTAAATTGATATACAAACGAATATTTATCATTAAAATTTAGCTTAGAAAAATTAAAATTTCTAATTCCCCAAATTTCAGAAACAGTTCCTAAAAGTTTTATTTCTGGATAATAGGTGTTAACGTATTCAATCATTAAATAGGTTTGAATGCCGTCTAATAACCAATAATCGTTTCGTCTATTTAAGAGTAATGTGTTTTCTAAATATTTTCTTACGATGGATTTAAAAAAAGTAACATCTCTATCAAAAACATCAGAAAAAGGGCTTAGAAAATTTGGCAATTGGTTTAAACCATAAATGGGATTTTTATCTTGAGAAATTTGATCAATTAATAGTTCTTTATGTGGATAAGAACCTAAATAACGTTCTATAAAATAAATTTCTCTGTTTAAAATATCGGACGTTAATTTCTTATTGATTCCTTTTGATGAAATATCTGTTATTACATCAATATTATCGGTTTTGTATGTAGTGTATTTATTTTTTTTATCAATACTAAGAATTACATCTGTTTTATTTTTACCGGATAAATTATAAACTGAATTTGATTCTTTTTGTTGAGACAAATCACTCGTGACAACATCGTTTTCTGCAACTTCTAAATGAATGTTATAATTGGTACTATCAATAAATAAATCATCAATATTTAAATTACTCATCAATTGCCAACTATTTGTGAAAACAACAGGTGTTAAATACCAATAACGTAAATTGTAACCTGTGCTTGTTTTTCCGTAACCAGTAAATTTTGCATCAGGAATTTTAATAATATACGAAGCTTTTATAAGAACAGAATCGGTAGGATTTAAAACTTTATTTAATTGAATTTTAATGATGTCTTCTGTACTTTTTTCTAAAGTAAAGTGTGCCACTTTATAATTTACAGAAAGATTTAAAATTTTACTAAATCCTCGTTCGTTTTCTTTTGCAAAATACAACGATTTATCGTAATCTTCTATCAATCTTTTTGTTAATGGCGTATTTTTATCTTTAAAACTATTAGCCCAATTATGAAGATAAATTTCGTTTAAAGATTGATTAGAGTTATTGTAATAAACAATTTCTTGCTGAATTTTTAAGACATCATTTTTTTCATCTAAAACTACGGTCATTTGTATCGAATTTGTTTGTGCACAAATACGAGTTACAAATAATGTAAGGAAACACGCAAATAATAGTTTCAGTTTCAAATCGAAATTAATTTTTAATACTAATTACATCCTAATTAATGAAAAATTTTCAAAAAAAAGTATGTAGCTGCTCTTTTAGAAGTTTGGTTTTAAACTGTATTTTGTGTAAAATTTATTTAAGTGATCTATTGCTTCATCAGCAGAATCAACAATTCTAAATAAGTTTAAGTCTTCTTCACTAATATTTCCTTCGGCAATTAAAGTATTTTTAATCCAATCTAACAATCCGCCCCAAAAATCTTTACCAACTAAAATAATAGGAAAACGACCAATTTTTTTAGTTTGAATTAACGTAATTGCTTCAAACAATTCATCCATTGTTCCAAAACCTCCAGGCATAACAATAAATCCTTGTGAATATTTAACAAACATTACTTTACGTACAAAGAAATAATGAAAATCTAAATTTTTATCACTGTCTATCCACGGGTTAAAATGTTGTTCAAAAGGTAATTCTATGTTTAATCCAACAGAAGTTCCTTTTCCTCGATGTGCTCCTTTGTTACCGGCTTCCATAATTCCTGGTCCACCTCCAGTAATAACTCCGTAACCATTTTGTGTCAATTTAAAAGCAACTTCTTCTGCTAATTTATAAAATTTGTCTTCTGGCTTTGTTCTTGCAGAACCAAAAATTGAAACAGACGGACCAATTTTGCTTAATTTCTCATATCCTTCAACAAATTCTGACATGATTTTAAAAATTGCCCAAGAATCATTTGATTTTATTTCGTTCCAAGTTTTTTGGCCTAATTTTTCTCTAATTCTTTTCTCTTCCTTTGGGTCCATAATCTTTATTTTTTTAAGTTATTTTTTAAAATTCCACTAACCAATTAATTTTTTGGCAAACACGCTAAGATACTTCTTTTTTCAAAAACTTGGCGGTATAGCTGGTTTTATGTTTTGCAACTTCTTCAGGTGTTCCGTAGCATAAAATTTCTCCACCTTTTTTTCCGCCTTCCATACCAATATCAATAATATAATCTGCGAGTTTTATTACATCTAAATTGTGTTCTATAATTAAAACAGTATTTCCTTTGTCTGCCAATTTATTTAAAACATTCATTAAAACTCTAATGTCTTCAAAATGCAAACCAGTTGTAGGTTCGTCTAGAATATAAAAGGTATTTCCGGTATCTCTTTTAGATAATTCTGAGGCTAGTTTAATTCGTTGAGCTTCTCCACCAGAAAGTGTTGTTGATTGTTGTCCTAACGTAATATAGCCCAAACCAACATCTTTTATGGTTTTAATTTTACGATGGATTTTTGGAACTTTCTCAAAAAAGAAAACAGCCTCATCTATTGTCATTCCTAAAATATCTGCAATAGATTTTCCTTTGTATCTAATTTCTAATGTTTCTCTGTTAAAACGTTTTCCTTGACACGTTTCGCATTCTACATGAACATCTGGTAAAAAATTCATTTCAATAATTCGACCTCCGCCACCTTGACAGGTTTCGCATCTTCCTCCAGTAACATTAAAAGAGAAACGGCCAGGTTTATAACCTCTAATTGCTGCTTCTGGAGTACGAGCAAATAAGTTTCGAATTTCAGAGAAAGTTCCTGTATAGGTTGCCGGATTTGAACGAGGAGTTCTTCCTATTGGAGATTGATCTATATCGATAACTTTATCTATATGTTCTAATCCTTTTATACTTTTATATGGCATTGGTTTTTTTACACCACGATAAATATGAGCGTTTAAAATAGGATATAACGTTTCGTTTATTAAGGTTGATTTTCCGCTTCCAGAAACTCCAGTAACGCAAATCATTTTTCCTAATGGAAATTCTACAGAAACATTTTTTAAATTATTGCCAGTTGCACCATTTAATTTAATTTTTTTTCCGTTTCCTGTTCTTCTTTTCTTAGGAACTGCAATTATTTTTTTACCGGTGATATAATCTGCAGTTAACGTATTGTGTTTTTTTAATTCTTCAAAGGTTCCTTCACTTACAATTTCGCCTCCATGTCTTCCAGCTCCAGGACCAATATCAAACACAAAATCTGCAGCTTCAATCATATCTTTATCGTGTTCTACAACCAAAACCGAATTACCAATATCTCTTAATTTTAATAAGGAATCTATTAATTTTTGATTGTCTCTTTGATGTAATCCAATACTTGGTTCATCTAAAATATATAATACACCAACCAATTGCGAGCCAATTTGTGTCGCTAATCGAATACGTTGCGCTTCTCCACCAGATAAAGATTTTGAAGTTCTATCTAAGTTTAAATAATCTAAACCTACGTCTAATAAAAACTGAATTCTGGTTCTGATTTCTTTTAAAATTTCTGAAGCAATTATTTGTTGTCTTTTAGAGATTTTTTTTTCAATTAGATCAAACCAATTTACTAATTCTGTGATATCCATTTTAGCTAAATCGCTAATATTTTTATCTAAAATTTTAAAATATAAGGATTCTTTTTTAAGACGATTTCCATTGCATGTAGAGCATGAAACTTCGTCCATAAAATCTTTTGCCCATCTTTTTATTGAAGTAGATTCGCTATTTTTATATTGACTATTAATAAATGATATTATTCCTTCAAAATCAATCTCGTAATTTCTTGTTACTCCAATTGTTTTTGATTCGATGTTAAATTTTTCATTTCCACCATTTAAAATAATATCAATTGCTTCTTTTGGAATTTTGCTAATTGGGTCGTTTAATTTAAAATTGTGTCGCTCTGCAATTAATTGTAATTGTTTAAAAATCCAACTATTTTTTTGTTCTCCTAAAGGAATTATTCCACCATTTTTTATCGAAATAGAATCATCTGGAATTACTTTATGTAAATTAACCTCATTTGTAATTCCTAATCCGCTACAAGAAGAACATGCTCCTTTTGGCGAATTAAATGAAAACGTGTTTGGCTCTGGGTTTGGATATGCAATTCCAGTTGTAGGACACATTAAATCTCTACTAAAATATCTTGGGTTATTTGTTTCTAAATCAATAACCATTAAAATATTATTACCAGTATATAATGCGGTTTTAATGGTTTCTTCTACTCTTTTTTCTACGGTATTGTTTATTGCAATTCTATCAATTACAACTTCAATATCGTGCGTTTTATACCTGTCTAAACGCATTCCTTTTGTAATTTCAACAATCTCACCATCAACACGAACTTTTACAAAACCTTGTTTAGAAATTTGCTCAAACAATTCTCTGTAATGTCCTTTTCTAGATTTTACAAGAGGAGCTAAAACGGCAATCTTTTTATCATTAAATTCTGATAGAATTAATTCTTTAATTTTTTCATCAGAATAACTTACCATTTTTTCATTGGTGTTATAAGAATAGGCATCTGCAGCTCTCGCAAAAAGCAATCTCAAAAAATCATAGATTTCAGTGATAGTCCCAACAGTAGAACGCGGACTTTTATTGGTTGTTTTTTGTTCTATAGAAATCACGGGCGAAAGTCCGTCAATTTTATCAACATCTGGTCGTTCTAATCCGCCTAAAAATTGTCTAGCATATGCAGAAAAAGTTTCAATATATCTTCGTTGTCCTTCAGCATAAATCGTATCAAAGGCTAAAGAAGATTTTCCGCTACCACTTAATCCGGTAATCACAACTAGTTTTTCGCGCGGAATTTTAACATCAATATTTTTTAAATTATGTACTCTTGCGCCAAAAACTTCTATGTATTCTTGTTGTTTCAAAGTGGTAATTTTTAGAAAAAAGGCAAAGTTACACAAACCAATTTATTTTTTACTAAAATCCTAAGAGCAATTCATCTTTATATATTATCTTGCGTAAACAATATTTTTAAATGAGTTTTATACATTCTGTTAGGCATTATTTTGAGCGTCATGGATTTGCGGTTTCTACAAGATTAGCAGACAGATTAGGTATGCGAGCTTTGAATGTAAGATTGTTCTTTATTTACATCTCTTTTGTAACGGTTGGCTTGTCTTTTGGGTTGTATTTAACCCTCGCTTTTGTGTTGCGTTTAAAAGATATGGTCTATACAAAACGTAGCTCTGTTTTTGATTTATAATGATAAGTGTAAGATCAAAGTTATATAAGGCAATATTTTTTCTGCTATCAATCCTAACAATTGGTATTGTGAGGTACATGTTATTGTCTGGGTTTAGTTTTATTGATGCAGTTTATATGACTGTTATAACGATATCTACAGTTGGGTTTCGAGAATTGCATCCGATGAACTCAGAAGAAATTGTAAAACATAGAGATTTATTTTAATGAAAAGGAAAATTCTTATTACTGGAAGTAACGGATTGTTAGGGCAAAACTTAATTACTTTATTTCTTAACGATACAAAAAACTACGAAATTTTTGGGTTCTCTAGAGGTGAAAATAGAAGTGGAAGAACGGACTTTGAATATCATGATATTGATATCACCAATAAAAAGTTATTAGAAGAAAAAGCAACCCAGATAAAACCAGATTTTATTATTAATACCGCAGCAATGACAAATGTTGATGCTTGCGAAAATGATAGAAAAGGGTGTTATGATTTAAATGTAAATGTGGTGCAATATTTAACAGATATTTGTTTAGAAATAAATGCGCATTTAATTCATATCTCTACAGACTTTATTTTTGATGGAAAAAAAGGAAATTACACAGAAGAAGATATTCCAAATCCATTAAGTTATTATGGAGAAACCAAATTACTATCCGAAGAGATTTTACAAAAATCAACTATAAATTACACCATTTTAAGAACTATTTTGGTATATGGTTTGGTGAATGATATGAGCAGAAGTAATATTGTGCTTTGGGTTAAAGAGTCTTTAGAAAACAACAGAGAAATTACTATAGTAGATGATCAGTATAGAACACCAACGTATGTAGAAGATTTAGCGTTAGCTTGTAAAATTTCTATCGATAAAAAAGCAACGGGAATTTTTAATATTTCTAGTAATCAATTATTAAGCATTTTTGAAATTGCTCAAGAAATTGCAACTGTTTTTAAATTAGATAAAAATTTAATTAAACCCATTTCTACAAGTACGTTAAATCAAACAGCCCCAAGACCAGTAATAACAGGTTTTGATTTAATAAAAACCAACCGAGTATTGGAGTTTTACCCAAAATCATTCATAGAAGATTTACAAAGATTTAAGCAAAAATTAACCTAATGTTTATTTTTAACATCTAAAAGTTGTTGAAAGCTCAATTTTTTATGATATTGCGGGCAACTTAAAAAAATAAACTAACTTATATATTATGAAGAAAAAACTTTTATCGTTACTGTTTTTAGCAGTTCCAATATTCACTTTTGCGCAAGAAAAAGGTTTAGATGAACAAATAAATGACGCATTTATGCCATTTGCTGTTTGGTGGGAAAACTTGGTTTTAACAACAATACCAATTGCGGGTTATAATATTCCTTTTGTAGTTATATTATTAGTTGTGGGAGCAACTTTTTTTACTATTTATTTTAAATTTCCAGGTATTACAAAGTTTTCCACAGCTATAAATACTGTTCGAGGTAAATATGTAGATATAGAAAAACATGGAGTGGATAAATTATATAACAATGATGAGGCTTTAGCAGAAGAAGATATTGCAAACACAATTCGTGATGAAAGCGCTCATGGTGAAGTTTCACATTTTCAAGCATTAGCAACAGCAGTTTCTGGTACAGTTGGTTTAGGAAATATTGCAGGTGTTGCAGTTGCAATTGGTCTTGGTGGCCCTGGAGCAACTTTTTGGATGGTAGTTTGTGGATTATTAGGAATGTCAACTAAGTTTGTAGAATGTACTTTAGGTGTAAAATATAGAGATGTTGGCGAAGATGGAACTATATATGGTGGCCCAATGTATTATTTATCTAAAGGATTTAAAGAAATAGGATTAGGAGCTGCAGGTAAAATACTAGGAGTGTTATTTGCTGTACTTTGTGTTGGTGCTTCTTTTGGAGGTGGTAATGCATTCCAATCTAACCAAGCTGCTGTACAAATTAGTTCAATGTTTAACTTACAAGGAGGTTCTAATGGAGTAATTATTGGAGTTGTTCTTGCAATTTTAGTAGGTATAGTAATTATTGGAGGTATTAAGCGTATTGCTCAAATTACTGAAAAAATTGTGCCTTTTATGGCAGGACTTTACATACTAGCATCGTTAGTAATTATTTTCGCAAACTTTAGCGATATAGGTTTTGCATTCCAATTAATTATGGATGGAGCATTTACACCTATGGCTGGACTTGGTGGTTTGGTAGGAGTGTTAATTGTTGGTTTCCAAAGAGCTGCATTCTCTAATGAAGCTGGAGCAGGTTCTGCTGCAATTGCTCACTCTGCTGTACGCACAAAATATCCTGCATCTGAAGGTATTGTTGCGCTTTTAGAACCATTTATTGATACGGTTGTTATTTGCACAATGACAGCTTTAGTTATTATTTTCTTTAATATTAATGGAACAGACGCTCAATCAGTATTTAATTATACTGCAGAACATGGAAGTAGTGTGATTTTAAATTCTAATGGTCAAACAATCAATGGTGTTGATTTAACATCTATGGCATTCGATTCTGTAATTCCTCACTTCTCTTATGTACTGACTATTGCAATTGTGTTATTTGCATTCTCGACAATGATTTCTTGGTCGTATTACGGTTTACAATCTTGGAAGTATTTATTTGGTAAAGGTAAAGCTGCTGATATGACTTATAAAATACTATTTTTAGTATTTGTTGTTATTGGAGCTGCTGCAACTTTAGATGCAGTTATCAAGTTTTCTGACGCTATGATATTAGCATTGGTCTTTCCAAATATGATAGGATTGTTATTCTTATTCCCAAAAGTAAGACAAGAAATGAAACGTTATTTAAATGCAATTTCTATTAAAAAAGAAGCAATTCAAGATGGAGCTATAGATGTAACTAAGCACATGTAAAATAAACGTAATGAAGATTTTTAAACCCCATTTCTGGTACAACAAAAGCCAACGAAATGGGGTTTTCTTTTTGTTGTTGATTATTATTGCGCTGCAAATAGCAATTTATTTTATTGATTTTTCAAATGATAAAGATGTATTTAATACGAATGAATCTATAGTGTTAAATGCTAAAATAGATTCTTTGAAGAAAGCTGAGATAGAAAAAAGAAAACCAAAAATCTATTCTTTTAATCCAAACTATATTACAGATTATAAAGGTGCTCAATTAGGAATGTCACTCGATCAAATAGATAGATTACATGCGTTTAGGGAGCGTAATAAGTTTATTAACTCTGCAAATCAGTTTCAAAAGATTACTCAAGTTTCAGATAGTTTATTAAATGAGATTTCGCCTTATTTTAAATTTCCAGATTGGGTTGTAAAGCAACAGCAGAAAAGTGTACTAAAATCAACCATAACAGAAAAAGAGTTTAAAATAAAACGAAGTACTACAGATATAAATTTTGCAACTGCAAAAGATTTTCAAACAATAAACGGAGTGAATGAATATTTAGCTGAAAGAATAATAAAATACAGAAAAAGACTTAACGGATTTTCATATAAAAATCAGCTTTTAGAAGTTTGGAAATTAGATAAAACTACAGCACAAAGTATTCTTACTATTTTTAAAATAGTCGATAAACCTATTATTAATAAGATAAATGTAAATACTGCAACATTTAAAGAAGTGCTTTCAAATCCGTATATAGATTATGATTTATGTAAAAAAATCTTTGCCTTTAGAGATGAAGTTGCTGAATTACAATCGATTGAAGAATTAAAAAATATTGAAGGATTTCCACGAGACAAATATGATAGAATAATTCTATATTTGGAAGCTAAATAACAAACAACAAAACAGATTGGATAATGAATAGCATGTACTTTACAGAAGAACATAATGCTTTTAGAAAAAGTTTTCAAGATTTCCTAAAAAAAGAAGTCTTACCACATATAGAAAAATGGGAAAAAGAAGGATCTATTGAACGTTTTATTTGGAAAAAATTTGGCGAAATGGGTTATTTCGGATTGAATGTTTCTGAAGAAAACGGCGGATTAGGTTTAGATATTTTTTATACAATTATCTTTTTAGAAGAGTTACAAAAAATTCATTCTGGGGGTTTTGCAGCTGCAATGTGGGCACATGTATATTTAGCGATGACACATTTAGAAAAAGAAGGCGATAATAGAATTAAACAAGACTATTTGTTGCCAAGTATTTATGGAGATAAAATAGGTTGTTTGTGTATTACCGAGCCTTTTGCAGGTTCTGATGTTGCAGGAATAATAACAACAGCAACGAAGAAAGAAAATACATATGTTTTAAATGGATCAAAAACATTTATTACCAACGGAGTATATTCAGATTATTTAGTGGTTGCTGCTAAAACACAACCCGAACTTGGAAATAAAGGAATCAGTATTTTTCTAGTTGATCGAAATACAAAAGGTATTTCTGCAACAAAACTAGACAAGTTGGGTTGGAGAGCTTCTGATACTGGAGAAATTTCTTTCGATAATGTAGTTATTCCTGCAGAAAATTTAATGGGCGAAGAAGGAAAAGGATTTCCTTATATTATGCAACATTTTTCTTTAGAGCGTTTAATAATGGGGGTTAATGCGCATGCAAGAGCAGAATATGCTATTGATTATGCTATAAATTACATGAAACAAAGAAATGCTTTTGGCAAGTCGTTAGATAAGTTTCAAGCATTAAGACATAAAGTCGCAGAAATGGCAAGTGAAGTAGAAATGTGTAAAGAATTTAACTACTCAATTGCTAAAAGATTAAACGACGGTCAATATGTAGTAAAAGAAGCAAGTATGTCTAAACTATTGTCAACAAAAATGGCAGATTCTGTTATTTATGATTGCCTTCAATTACTTGGTGGTTATGGTTATATGGAAGATTATCCGATGGCAAGAATGTTAAGAGATAGTAGATTAGGTCCAATTGGAGGAGGAACTTCTGAAATTTTAAAAGAAATTATCGCAAAAATAATCATTGATAAAAAGGATTATAAACCAGTAACATAGTCTTTTTTGTAATTGAGAGTTTTGCGAAAATAACCTTTTGGTTATCGCAAAAATAATCATTGATAAAAAGGATTATAAACCAGTAACATAG
>JBDNGO010000072.1:0-5923 GCA_041689245.1 Flavobacteriaceae bacterium
AATAAACAAAATCCTAGATTTAAACAAAGACAAGGGTAATGGCAAGAATAGCAGGTATTGATATTCCAAAGAATAAAAGAGGAGTTATTGCTTTAACTTACATCTTTGGTATAGGAGCAAGTAGAGCTAAAGAAGTTTTAGCAAAAGCAAAGGTTGACGAAAGTATTAAAGTTCAAGATTGGACAGATGATCAAATCGCAGCAATTAGAGAACAAGTTGGATCTTTCACAATTGAAGGAGAATTACGTTCTGAAGTTCAAATAAACATCAAGCGTTTGATGGATATTGGATGTTACAGAGGTATTCGTCATAGAACTGGTCTTCCTTTAAGAGGACAAAGAACTAAGAACAACTCTAGAACAAGAAAAGGTAAAAGAAAAACGGTAGCGAACAAAAAGAAAGCTACTAAATAATAACTAGATATTATGGCTAAAGCAAGCACAAAAAAGCGTAAAGTTATTGTTGAATCAGTTGGTGAAGCACATATCACTGCATCTTTTAATAACATTATTATTTCATTAACAAATAAAAAAGGTGACGTAATTTCATGGTCGTCTGCTGGTAAGCAAGGATTTAGAGGTTCTAAAAAGAATACTCCATATGCTGCTCAAACCGCTGCAGAAGATTGTGCAAGAGTTGCTCATGAAGCTGGACTTAGAAAAGTAAAAGTTTTTGTTAAAGGACCAGGTAATGGTAGAGAAAATGCAATAAGAACATTACATAATAATGGAATTGAAGTTACAGAAATTATTGATGTAACTCCTACACCCCACAATGGATGTAGACCTCCAAAAAGAAGAAGAGTATAATTAAATTTTAACTAAGTTGGATTTTTTTTAGATTATCGAAGGAGTTTCGCCTTAATTCATAATCCCAGCTTTAAAAACTAAGAAATGGCAAGATATACAGGACCAAAAACTAAAATTGCCCGTAAATTCGGAGAAGCAATTTTTGGAGATGATAAAAACTTTGAAAAAAGAAATTATCCTCCAGGGCAACATGGTAACGCAAAAAGAAGAGGTAAAAAATCTGAATATGCAACCCAATTGCAAGAAAAACAAAAAGCAAAATACTCTTATGGTATTTTAGAACGTCAATTCTCTAACTTATTTAAAAAAGCCCAAAGTGCTGGTGGTATTACTGGTGAGGTTTTATTACAGTTATGTGAATCTCGTTTAGACAATGTAGTGTATCGTTTAGGTATAGCTAATTCTCGTAGTGCAGCTCGTCAATTAGTTTCTCACCGTCACATTACTGTGAATGGAGAAATTTTAAACATCCCTTCACATACTTTACAAGAAGGAGATGTAGTAGCAGTCAGAGAAAAATCTAAATCTTTACTTGCAATAGAAAGCGCTTTAGCTTCTAATAGTAACATGTATGAATGGTTAAGCTGGAATGCTGATTTATTATCAGGAACATTCGTTAAAGCTCCAGAAAGAGTACAAATTCCAGAGAATATCAAAGAACAATTAATTGTAGAGTTATACTCTAAATAATCCTGATAAAGAACATATGGCAATTTTAAATTTTCAAAAGCCCGACAAAGTAATAATGATTGAATCTACTGATTTTTCAGGTAGATTTGAGTTCAGACCTTTAGAACCAGGTTTTGGGTTAACAGTTGGTAATGCATTAAGAAGAGTATTGTTGTCTTCTTTAGAAGGTTTTGCAATTACATCATTAAGAATTGATGGTGTAGAGCATGAGTTTTCTGCAATAAAAGGAGTAGTAGAAGATGTAACTGAAATGATCTTAAACTTAAAACAAGTTCGTTTTAAGAAACAAATAGAAGAAACAGATAAAGAATTAGTTTCTATTAATGTTTCTGGTCAAGAGCAATTAACTGCTGGAGACTTACAACGTTTTATTTCTGGTTTTCAAGTATTAAATCCTGATTTAGTTATCTGTAATATGGATAAATCTGTGAAATTAAACATGGAAATTTCTATAGAGAAAGGTAGAGGGTTTGTACCCGCAGAAGAAAACAAAAAAGCTGGTGTACCATTAGGAACAATTTTTACAGACTCAGTTTACACTCCAATAAAGAATGTAAAATATGCCGTTGAAAATTTCCGTGTAGAACAAAAAACTGACTACGAAAAATTAATTTTCGATATAGACACAGACGGTTCTATCAATCCTAAAGATGCATTAACAGAAGCTGCTAAAATATTAATTCACCACTTTATGTTATTCTCAGATGAGCGTATCACTTTAGAGGCTGATGAAATAGCGCAAACTGAAACATATGATGAGGAATCATTACACATGCGCCAGTTATTAAAGACGAAGTTGGTAGATATGGATTTATCAGTAAGAGCTTTAAACTGTTTAAAAGCAGCAGAGGTAGATACTTTAGGAGACTTAGTGTCTTTCAATAAAAACGATTTAATGAAGTTCCGTAACTTCGGTAAAAAATCATTAACTGAATTAGAAGAGTTAGTGATTAACAAAAACCTAAACTTCGGAATGGATTTAAGTAAATACAAATTAGATAGAGATTAATCTTTCATATTTTGCGCCCCAAAATGGGTTGATGCAAGATGAGAGTAAAAATAAAATGTAATGAGACACGGTAAGAAAGTTAACCATTTAGGAAGAAAAACAGCACATAGAAAAGCAATGTTAGCTAATATGTCTTGTTCATTAATTGAGCATAAACGTATTAACACAACAGAAGCAAAAGCAAAAGCATTACGTAGATTTGTAGAGCCTTTACTTACAAAATCTAAGAACGATACTACTCACAACCGCCGTGTTGTATTTAGCTACCTTAGAGATAAATATGCTGTTACAGAATTATTTAAAGAAATATCTGTAAAGATTGCAGATAGACCAGGAGGATATGTACGTATCATTAAATTAGGAAATCGTCAAGGAGATAATGCTTCTATGGCAATGGTAGAATTAGTTGATTACAACGAATTGTACAATCCTAACGGTAAAAAAGCTAAGAAAACTACTCGTAGGGGTAAAAAGAAAGCTACGGATGTTGATGATGATGTTGCAGAAACTGAAACACCAGAAACTTCTGAAGAATAATATGGTATTTATTAAAATTCATATAAAGGGATAAGCGTTTACGTTTATCCCTTTTTTTATAATTTTATAAACAACAAAAGTTTACTAATTAAGATATTATTACTTTTGTAATCGAAACGGTTGAAATAACAATTAATAAAAGTACACACAACTAATAATGAAATACCAACAACATAAAAAAGCCCTAGTATTATTAGAAGACGGAACCATTTTTCATGGTAAATCTATTGGAATAGAAGGAACTTCTACAGGAGAAATTTGCTTTAATACAGGCATGACTGGTTATCAGGAAATATTTACCGATCCATCTTACTTTGGTCAATTAATGGTTGCAACAAGTGCACATATAGGAAACTATGGAGTAAATGAGAACGAAGTTGAATCAGAAGGAATTAAAATTGCAGGATTAATTTGTAGAAATTTTAGTTTTACACACTCAAGAGTAGATTCTGATGGAAATTTAAAAGATTGGTTTATTAAACATAACACTGTAGCAATTTCTGATGTAGACACAAGAGCTTTAGTTGCTTATATTAGAGATAATGGAGCAATGAATGCAATTATCTCCACAGATGTTGATAACATTGACGGATTAAAAAAACAATTATCAGAAGTGCCAGATATGAATGGTTTAGAGTTGGCATCAAAAGTATCAACTAAAGAACCCTACTTTTTTGGAGATGAAAATGCTACGTATAAGATTTCTGCTTTAGATATTGGAATCAAAAGGAATATTTTAAGAAATTTAGCAAAAAGAGATGCTTACATTAAAGTATTTCCATACAATGCTAGTTTTGAAGAAATGAGTTCTTTTAATCCTAACGGATATTTCATTTCTAACGGACCTGGAGATCCAGAACCATTAGTTGATGCTCAAAACACAGCAAAAGAAATTATCAAAAGAGATTTACCTTTATTCGGTATTTGTTTAGGACACCAAGTAATTGCATTGGCAAACGGAATATCTACCTATAAAATGCATAATGGTCATAGAGGAATTAATCATCCGGTAAAAAACTTGTTAACGGGTAAAGGTGAAATTACTTCTCAAAATCACGGTTTTGCAGTTAATAGAGAAGAAACAGAAGCAAATGAGAATGTAGAAATTACACATGTTCATTTAAATGATCATACTGTTGCTGGTATTAGAATGAAAAACAAAAACTGTTTTTCTGTTCAGTATCATCCAGAAGCAAGTCCTGGACCACACGATGCTGAATATTTGTTCGATCAATTTATAGAGAACATAAAGAAAATAAAATAAGTAATTTATGAAATCGTTTTCGCAGTTAATTAAAATTAACACGCTAGTAAAAAATCATATTTTGTAGTTTAGCAAGAAGATATTATTAATTACAACTTGAGAAAGTTATCCTAAAATATAAAACAATGAGTATTATAATAAACATACATGCACGTCAAATTTTCGATTCAAGAGGAAATCCAACAGTAGAAGTAGATGTTATAACAGAAAATGGTGTTTTAGGAAGAGCTGCAGTTCCTTCAGGAGCATCAACAGGAGAACACGAAGCCATTGAGTTAAGAGATGGCGGGAAAGCTTATATGGGCAAAGGTGTTTTAAAAGCAGTTTCTAATGTAAATCAAATTATAGCACAAGAATTGTTAGGAACTTCTGTTTTTGAACAAAACTTAATAGATAAAATAATGATTGATTTAGATGGCACACCAAATAAATCAGTTTTAGGAGCAAATGCAATTTTAGGAGTTTCTTTAGCAGCAGCAAAAGCAGCAGCAAATGAATTAGGAATGCCTTTATATCGTTATGTTGGAGGAGTTTCTGCAAATACATTGCCAGTTCCAATGATGAATATCATTAATGGAGGTTCGCACTCTGATGCTCCGATTGCATTTCAAGAGTTTATGATTATACCAGTAAAAGCAGAAAATTTTACACAAGCAATGCAAATGGGTTCTGAAATTTTTCATCATTTAAAAAAGGTGTTGCATGATAGAAAATTAAGTACAGCTGTTGGCGATGAAGGAGGATTTGCACCAACTTTAGACGGTACAGAAGACGCTATAGAAACAATAGAGTTGGCAGTGAAAAATGCTGGTTATTCTTTTGGAGATGAAATTATGATCGCTTTAGATTGTGCTGCAGCAGAATTTTATGTAGATGGAAAATACGATTATTCAAAGTTTGAAGGTGATTCAGGGAAAGTAAGAACAAGTCAAGAGCAAGCAGATTATTTAGCTGAATTAGTAGAGAAATATCCAATTATTTCTATTGAAGACGGAATGGATGAAAATGATTGGGATGGTTGGAAATATTTAACTGATAAAGTTGGAGATAAAGTGCAATTAGTTGGAGATGATTTATTTGTAACTAATGTAGAGCGTTTGTCTAGAGGAATTAAAAGCGGAATAGCAAATTCTATTTTGATTAAAGTAAACCAAATAGGCACTTTAACAGAAACTATTTCTGCTGTAAATATGGCACACAATGCTGGGTATACTTCGGTAATGTCTCATAGATCTGGAGAAACAGAAGACACTACAATTGCAGATTTAGCCGTTGCGTTAAATTGTGGTCAGATTAAAACAGGTTCGGCTTCTCGATCAGACAGAATGGCTAAGTACAATCAATTATTGAGAATTGAAGAAGAGTTGGGAAATACAGCTTATTTTCCAAAAGAGAAAGCTTTTAAAATAAAGTAAAATGGAATTTAGAAATAAAAAAACCTTATAATTTATTTTATAGGGTTTTTTTATGATTAAATGTCCCGTCCTGAAATAGCGATACACAAAAAGTATCCTAATGGAAAAATCACAAGAAGCACGCTACATTAAGCGAACCCAAAAAGACTATTCGATGTCTTTTAAATTAGAAGTTGTACAAGCAATAGAGCAAGGAAAG
>JBDNGO010000073.1:0-2600 GCA_041689245.1 Flavobacteriaceae bacterium
ACAAATAGAAATTGATTTTTTGATGAGCTTCCACGATTCAAAAAGTCTTAAACTAAAAGTTTAAAAAATGGCAAAAGAAGTAAGTAAGGTTGTTAAATTACAAGTGCGCGGAGGATCAGCAAATCCTTCTCCACCAGTTGGACCTGCTTTAGGTGCTGCCGGAGTTAACATTATGGAGTTCTGTAAGCAATTTAATGCTAGAACTCAAGATAAACAAGGGAAAATCTTACCAGTAGCAATTACTGTATATAAAGATAAATCTTTTGATTTTGTTGTTAAAACTCCACCAGCTGCAGTACAATTATTAGAAGCAGCGAAAATTAAAAAAGGTTCTGGAGAACCAAACCGTAAGAAAGTAGCTAAAGTTTCTTGGGATCAAATAAAAGTTATTGCAGAAGATAAAATGGTAGATTTAAATGCATTTACAATTGAGTCGGCAATGAAAATGATTGCAGGTACAGCTCGTTCTATGGGATTAACAGTAACAGGAAACGCTCCAGCTTAAACTTTAATAACGGTTATTCAAAATGGCAAAATTAACAAAAAAGCGAAAAGAAGCTAGCGCTAAATTAGATAGTACAAAAACTTATAATGTAATTGAAGCTTCTGCTTTAATTAAAGAAATAACAAATGTAAAATTTGATGCATCTGTTGATTTAGCAATACGTTTAGGAGTAGATCCCCGTAAAGCAAATCAAATGGTTCGTGGTGTTGTAACATTACCTCACGGAACTGGTAAAGATGTAAAAGTTTTAGCATTAGTTACTCCAGATAAAGAAGCTGAAGCTACAGAAGCGGGTGCAGATTATGTTGGATTAGACGAGTACCTTCAAAAAATTAAAGGAGGATGGACAGATGTTGATGTAATTATTACTATGCCAAGTGTAATGGGTAAACTAGGTCCTTTAGGTCGTGTTTTAGGACCAAGAGGTTTAATGCCTAACCCAAAAACAGGTACAGTAACAATGGATGTTGCAAAAGCTATTGCAGATGTAAAAGCTGGTAAAATCGACTTTAAAGTTGATAAAACTGGTATTGTACATGCAGCAATTGGTAAAACATCATTCGACGCTGAAAAAATTGCAGATAATGCAAATGAATTATTACAAACAATTGTTAAACTAAAGCCAACTACAGCTAAAGGAACATACATTAAAAGTGTATTCATGTCTAGTACAATGAGTCCTAGTGTTACAGTTGATTTTAAATCAGTTTAATAAGCAGTTAAATTAGAAATTATGACAAGAGAAGAAAAATCACAAGTAATCCAAGATTTAACAGCGACATTAGCAAACACTAACACAATCTATTTAGCAGACATTTCAGGATTAGATGCAACAAGTACATCTAATTTAAGAAGAGCTTGTTTTAAGGCAAATGTTAAGCTAGCAGTTGTTAAAAACACATTGCTTTCAAAAGCAATGGAAGCATCTGATAAAGATTTCGGAGAGCTACCAGATGTGTTAAAAGGGAATACTTCTATCATGATTGCTGAAGCATCTAATGCGCCAGCAAAAGTAATTAAAGAGTTCAGAAAAAAATCGGACAAGCCTGTATTAAAAGGTGCTTTTGTTCAAGAGTCAATTTATGTTGGTGATGACCAATTAGATGCTCTTGTAGACATTAAGTCTAAAGAAGAACTTATCGGAGATATTATTACCTTATTACAATCACCAGCTAAAAATGTTATTTCAGCATTGCAGTCTAGTGGTCAAAAACTTTCTGGTATTCTTACAACATTATCAGAAAAATAATTACGCGCACTAATAAACTATAATAAATAAAAATTTCAAAAAAACAATTAAAATGGCAGATTTAAAAGATTTCGCAGAGCAATTAGTTAACTTAACAGTAAAAGAAGTTAATGATTTAGCTACTATTTTAAAAGATGAATATGGTATTGAGCCAGCAGCTGCAGTAGCAGTAGCAGGACCAGCAGCAGGTGGTGCTGATGGTGAAGCTGAAGAGCAAACTGAATTCGATGTTATCTTAACAGGAGCAGGTCAATCTAAATTAGCAGTTGTAAAACTAGTTAAAGAATTAACAGGATTAGGATTAAAAGAAGCAAAAGGTATCGTTGATAGTGCACCAGCACCAATCAAAGAAGGTATAACTAAAGATGAGGCTGAAGCGCTTAAAGCATCTTTAGAAGAAGCAGGAGCTGAGGTTGAGCTTAAATAAGCTTTAATAGCTTAAACAAACTTAGGTTTAGGTCTGTAGAACAAGCGTTCTTAGACCTAAACCATTTTGTGTATATATTC
This sequence comes from Flavobacteriaceae bacterium, assembly GCA_041689245.1. Classification (GTDB taxonomy): domain Bacteria; phylum Bacteroidota; class Bacteroidia; order Flavobacteriales; family Flavobacteriaceae; genus Polaribacter. The sequence goes on from JBDNGO010000073.1 coordinate 2,262, forward strand.
GTTTTATATTTTAATATCGATTTTAATTAAAAAAATTTTTCTTTTGACAACGAAAAACACTACTGAAAGAATAAACTTCGCATCAGCAAAATTGGGAGCTGATTATCCAGATTTTTTGGATATTCAAGTAAAATCATTTCAAGATTTTTTCCAATTACAAACAAAAGCTGAAGAGCGTGGTGAAGAAGGTTTGTATAAAACTTTCATGGATAATTTTCCAATTACAGATACACGTAATAATTTTGTGTTAGAATTCTTAGACTACTTTGTAGATCCTCCAAGATATAGCATTCAAGAATGTATTGAAAGAGGTTTAACACATAGTGTTCCTCTTAAAGC
>JBDNGO010000074.1:0-1874 GCA_041689245.1 Flavobacteriaceae bacterium
ACGAGGGCGGACTGTAAATCCGCTGACTACGTCTTCGCAGGTTCGAATCCTGCTCTCACCACAGATAGTTTTTCAATTGAAAAACAAAGGATTAAAAATTAGAATGCGAGAGTAGCTCAGTTGGTAGAGCGTCAGCCTTCCAAGCTGAATGTCGCCGGTTCGAACCCGGTCTCTCGCTCTAAGTTTCAAGCCGGTGTAGCTCAGTTGGTAGAGCGCATCCTTGGTAGGGATGAGGTCACGGGTTCAACTCCCGTCGCTGGCTCAAATAAAAGAGAATAAAATAAACACTAAATATATTTAACTAAGAATTAAAATTAATAATCATGGCAAAAGAGACTTTTAATCGTTCAAAACCACACTTAAACATCGGTACTATTGGACACGTAGATCACGGTAAAACAACTTTAACTGCTGCTATTACTAAAGTTTTAGCTGATGCAGGATTCTCAAAAGCACTATCATTTGATCAAATTGATAATGCTCCAGAAGAAAAAGAAAGAGGTATTACAATTAACACATCTCACGTTGAGTATCAAACAGCTAACCGTCATTACGCGCACGTTGACTGTCCTGGTCACGCGGATTACGTAAAGAATATGGTAACTGGTGCTGCCCAAATGGATGGAGCTATTTTAGTAGTAGCTGCAACTGATGGACCAATGCCTCAAACAAGAGAGCATATCTTATTAGGTCGTCAGGTAGGAATTCCTAGAATGGTTGTATTTATGAATAAAGTAGATATGGTTGATGATGAGGAGTTATTAGAATTAGTAGACATGGAAATTAGAGATTTACTTTCTTTCTATGAGTACGATGGTGATAACGGACCTGTTATTGCTGGTTCTGCTTTAGGTGCACTTAATGGTGAACAAAAATGGGTAGATACAGTAATAGAGTTAATGGAAGCTTGTGATACTTGGATTGAAGAGCCATTAAGAGAAATTGACAAACCATTCTTAATGCCAGTTGAAGATGTATTCTCAATTACTGGTCGTGGAACTGTTGCTACAGGACGTATCGAGACAGGTATTGCTAATACAGGTGATTCAGTAGAGATTATTGGTATGGGAGCAGGAAAATTAACTTCTACTATTACTGGTATCGAAATGTTCCGTCAAATCTTAGATAGAGGTGAAGCTGGAGATAATGCAGGTATTTTATTAAGAGGGATTGATAAAGAGCAAATCAAAAGAGGAATGGTAATCTGTAAGCCAGGTTCTGTAACTCCACACGATAAATTCAAAGCAGAGGTTTATGTTCTTAAAAAAGAAGAAGGTGGACGTCATACTCCATTCCATAACAACTATCGTCCACAGTTTTATGTAAGAACTACAGATGTAACAGGAACAATTACTTTACCAACAGGAGTAGAAATGGTTATGCCAGGTGATAACTTAACAATTACTGTTGAATTACACTCTACAATCGCAATGAATGTTGGTTTACGTTTTGCAATCCGTGAAGGTGGTAGAACAGTAGGAGCTGGTCAGGTAACTGAAATTCTTTAATTAGAATTAATTTAATAACATTTCAAGGTGCTTCTCAATATATTTTGGGTTAGCACCTTGTGTTTACGGGCGTAGCTCAGTTGGTAGAGCACTGGTCTCCAAAACCAGGTGTCGGGAGTTCGAGTCTCTCCGCCCGTGCAAATGCAAATAACTAATAATATGATAAAATATATCAAAGAATCATTTGAAGAACTAAGTAACCATGTTACATGGATATCTAGAGACGAAGCACAAAAATCAACAGTAGTTGTTGCTGTGTTTACTATAATTTTTGCATTAGCAGTTTTCTCTATTGATTACATTTTTCAATTAGGTTTAGATAACTTTTTTACCATGTTTAATAATTAATTATGGCTGAATCAATTA
>JBDNGO010000075.1:0-41449 GCA_041689245.1 Flavobacteriaceae bacterium
AAAAAGTAATTCAAATTAGAAAGATATTGTCAGAAGATAAATGGGCAACTTATTTTGATGTTGATATTGAATTTCTTAGAAAAAAAATAATTAAAGAATACATCAATTCTAACAAAACACTACAACAACTAAAGTTAGAATACAAATAAAATTGAACACCTAATTCTCTTTTTTGTTGATTATTTTGTAAATTTATCCAACGAAATTTAAAGTATTTTTTACAATACATTATATGAATATACCACAAACTAGTTTGCCAAGAGTTGTAATTGTTGGCGGCGGATTTGCAGGATTAGCCCTTGCCAAAGGATTAGAAGAAAAAGACATTCAAGTTGTTTTAGTAGATAAACATAATTATCACACATTTCAACCTTTATTATATCAAGTTGCAACTGGCGGATTAGAGCCTGATTCTATCGCTTTTCCAATTAGAAAATTATTTAATAATTTAAAATATTATCATTTTAGATTGGCAGAAGTTGTTAAAATTCATTCAGAGAAGAATGAAATTGAAACAAATATTGGAAATTTATCTTACGATTATTTAGTATTAGCTACAGGATCTAAAACTAACTTTTTTGGTAATAAAAATATCGAAAAGTATACAATGGAAATGAAAAGCATTCCGCAATCATTAAACATTAGAAGTTTGGTGTTGGAAAACTTTGAAGAAGCCTTGTTAACTTCAGGTTTTGAAGAACGAAAAGCGTTAATGAATTTTGTAATTGTTGGAGGAGGGCCCACTGGTGTAGAATTAGCTGGAGCTTTAGCTGAAATGAAAAAAGGTATTTTACCTAAAGATTATCCAGATTTGGATATTAGAGATATGCAAATCAATTTAATTCAAGGGTCTGACAGATTATTAGATGCAATGAGCACTAAAGCTTCAGCAAAAGCAGAAGAGTTTTTAACTGATTTAGGGGTTAACGTTTGGAAAAACATTAATGTTACTAATTATGATGGCGATGTAGTAACAACAAATTTAGATGAAATTTTTAAAACGGCAACCGTAATTTGGGCAGCAGGAGTTCAGGGGGAAACGATAAATGGTTTACAAAGTGATTGTGTTATAGAAAGAGCAAATCGAATTAAAGTAGATGAATACAATAGAATAATTGGATATAAAAATATTTTTGCTATCGGAGATGTTGCGTCAATGAATTCTGAAAAGAATCCTCACGGACACGCTATGATGGCACAACCTGCTTTGCAACAAGGCAAATTGTTAGCAAAAAATATTATTGCAGAATTAAATAAAAAACCATTAAAAGCATTTGTATATAATGATAAAGGTTCTATGGCAACTATAGGAAGAAATAAAGCCGTTGTAGATTTAAAGAAATGGAAATTTCAAGGAGGTTTTGCTTGGTTTGTTTGGATGTTTGTGCATTTATTTTCACTAATTGGGTTTAGAAATAGAGTCATTGTCTTTATGAATTGGGTGTATAATTATATCCGTTTTGATAGAGAATCTAGATTAATAATTAGACCTTTTAAAAATAAAACTAGTCAATCTTTTAAATAGTAAGAATTGAAAAGGATTTCTTACTATTTTAAAGTAAACCTTTAGCTGTGCTGTTTTTGACATAATATGGAAAATCAACAAACAAATTATAAGAAGCTTGGAATCAAATTTTGTTTGGATGTTATAAAAAGATAAATAAAGATCTGCTTTGATATGTATTATAACAATACTCAAGAACCCCCAGAGAATAAATTTATTATTGATTTAGGTATTCCCATCAAATAATTAAGACTATAATTTTACAATAAAACAATTCATCATCCCTTTTTTACAATTCGGTACATCTTTTTAGCTAGTTTTTGTTTTGTACTACATCTTTGTGGCATCAAACAAACAAAACAATTCATAAAAATGAAACGAATACTCTACTTTATCATAACAATTTGTCAAATTTCTTTAGTAGCACAAACTACTGTTTCGGGTAAAGTAACAGATAAAAAAGGAATGCCAATTATTGGTGCAAATGTATATTTAGATGGTACATATGACGGGACATCAACAAACGAAAAAGGTGAATTTTCTTTTTCAACCTCAGAAAAAGGAACACAAACCATAAAAGTTTCATTTATTTCTTATGAGTCATTTACAAAAACAGCAGATGTAAAAATGTTTATAAAATTAACAATTAAGTTAAGAGAAGATGTAAATACGTTAGATGCAGTAACTATAAATGCAGGAACTTTTGAAGCTGGAGATAATGCTAAAGTTACCGCATTAAAACCGTTAGATATTGTAACAACTGCTGGCGCTGTGGGAGATTTTGTTGGGGCTTTACAAACCTTGCCAGGAACTTCAAATGTTTCTGAAGACGGACGATTATTTGTGCGTGGAGGTGAAGCTGAAGAAACACAAATTTTTGTAGACGGAATTAGAGTTTTTACGCCGTATTCTCCAACTGCCAATAATATTCCAACTCGTGGACGTTTTTCTCCGTTTTTATTTAAAGGAATTACATTTTCTACGGGTGGATATTCTGCTGAATACGGACAAGCTTTATCTAGTATTTTATTATTAAATTCTATTGATGAACCTATAGAAGAAAAAACTGATTTGTCTTTTATGACTGTTGGTTTAGGATTAGGGAATACACAAATTTGGGATAAAAAATCATTAAGTGTAAATGTGTCATATATTAATTTGGCGCCATATCAAGCGGCATTTCCCGATAAAAATATATGGCATAAACCTGTGCAATCTTTAGGAGGAGAATTGATTTATCGCCAGAAAATGAAAAATGATGGTATGCTAAAAATGTATGGAGCATTTAGTTATGCCGATTTAGATTTAACACAAGAAGATATCAATCTGCCAAACGGATTTCGTTTCGGATTAGAAAACAGAAACCTATATTTTAATACTTCTTACAAAGGGTTTTTAAAAAATGATTGGACTTTTTTAACTGGGTTGTCGATCACAAACGATCATTCTGATATAAAATTGGAAGCTGATAAAGTAACGAATGACGAAAATTCTGCTCATTTTAAAATGAGGCTAAAGAGAAATATAAATAATCGTGTTAAATTAAATATAGGTACAGAATATTTTAAGACCAATTTTAAAGAAAATTATAAACCTATTAATTCAGGAAATTACACGTACGGATTTGATAATAATATTTTTGCAATGTTTACTGAGGCTGATGTTTTCTTCTCTAAAAAAGTTGCTGCAAAAATTGGATTGAGAACAGAATATTCTCAATTATTAAAAGAATCTACACTTTCACCTAGAGTTTCTTTGGCGTATAAAGCAAGTACAAATGGACAGTTTTCTTTGGCGTACGGACATTTTTATCAAAACCCGAAGAATAATTATTTAAAATTCAATTCTAATTTTAAAGCAGAAACCACGTCGCACTTAATTGCCAATTATCAATATGTAAAAGACAAGCAAATTTTAAGAGTAGAGGCCTATTATAAAAATTATAAAGATTTAGTAAAATACGATACCAATTTTACGGTGCCTACATCAAACTATTCTAATGATGGTTTTGGTTACGCAAAAGGATTGGATGTGTTTTGGAGAGATAATAAATCGTTTAAAAATACCGATTATTGGATTTCGTATTCTTTGTTAGATACCAAAAGAAATTACAAGAATTATATAGCTTCTGCGACACCAAAATTTGTTGCAAAGCACAACTTGTCTGTTGTTGTAAAACATTTTATAACCGATTGGAAAAGTCAAGTTGGATTCAGTTATAATTACGCTTCTGGCAGAAATTTTACAAACCCAAATATTACAGGTTTTTTAAACAATCAAACAAAAAGTTATAATTCATTAAATGCCAATTGGGCGTATTTAATTAGTCAGCAAAAAATACTATATATTTCTGTAAGTAATGTCTTAGGAACTAAAAATATTAACGGATATCAATATTCAAATCAACAAAATAATAACGGGAATTTTGATAGAAGAGCAATAACTCCATCTGCGGATAGATTCTTTTTTGTAGGTTTCTTTTGGACAATTAGCGATAATAAAAAGGAGAATCAATTAAAGAATTTATAAATTTTATACAATTCGGTAGTAGAAAACGACAACTCGGTTATTAATATATTTTTAGGTCTTAAAATAGTTAGATCTTTGAACAGCAATAAAAATCATACATTATGCAAAAAGTAATTTTAATAGTTATATTTATCTTAACAAGTTTTTTTCTTTCCCAAGCACAAGAAAAAGAATCACACACAATTACAGTAACAATTTCTGGAATGAAATCTGATAAGGGAGCTGTTTATGTAGCCTTATATAATTCTGAAAAAGATTTTTTAAAGAAAAATTTTAAAGGAAATATTGTAAAAGTAACAGATACACATGCAACAGCAATTTTTGAAAATATAGAAAACGGAATCTATGCAATTTCTGTTTTTCATGATGAAAATGATAATAAAAAAATGGATACTAAAATTTTCGGAATTCCAAAAGAACCAATAGGAACTTCTAATAATGCAACAGGATTTATGGGGCCACCAAAATTTAAAGACGCAAAATTTAATGTAACAGCAGATGTTACCATTCCAATAAAAGTAGAATAATATTTTCTGTTAAAGACTAATTTAAAACGATCAAATGATGAAAAAAATAACGCTAATCTTAATACTAATTTTTGCAGTAAACGTTACTGCACAAACACCATACGAAAAAGAAATGGCGAAAGCATTTCAATTGTGGGGACAACAAAAAAACACAGAAGCAGTTCAGCTTTTTGAAAGAATAGCATCTGCAGAAAAAGACAATTGGTTGCCAAAATATTATGCTGCTACAATTTTAATTATTGATGGATTTCCTATTAAAGATGAGAATAAATTAACAACGCAATTAAACAAAGCACAACAGTTATTGGACGAGGCAACTGCTATTTCTAAAAGTAACCCAGAAATTATAATAACACAAGCGATGTTAAATACAGTGTATGTTGCTTTTGATGGGCAAAAATATGGCATGAAATTGTCTGGTGAAAATGCACAATTATATGGAGCAGCATTAAAAATCGCCCCAGATAACCCAAGAGTTGTATTAGGAAAAGCACAATGGGATATTGGTGGAGCAGCATTTTTTGGAAAATCTACTAAGCCATTTTGTAAAGAAATAGAACGTTCTATAGCATTGTTTAAGAATGAAAAATCAATAGGGAAATTTCATCCTTTTGGTGGAATTGAAAGAGCCGAAGAAGCTTTAAAACAATGTGGTAAATAAGAAATTTTATAATTAATTGAATTAAAAAAACCTCCATCAGAAATGATGGAGGTTTTGATTATATAGCGTAATATATTTTATTCTTCAGTAGCTTTATCAACTACAATACGTTCTGCACGATTTGCTAATTCCCAAGCTGTATGGAAAACAAGACGTGATCTATTTTCTAACAAGTCATAATTAATTTTGTCTGGAGTATCTGATGCTTGGTGATAGTCATCATGTGTTCCGTTAAAATAGAAAATGATTGGAATGTTGTTTTTCGCAAAATTATAATGATCTGAACGATAGTAAAAACGATTTGGATCGTTCTCGTCATTATACGTATAATCTAATTCGATATTCGTAAAGGTTTTGTTTACTTGTTCAGAGATGTTGTGTAAATCTGTACTCAATTTATCACTTCCAATTAAGTAAATATAATTTCTATCTCCTTCACGTTTTGGATCGATACGACCAACCATATCAATATTTAAGTTAGCAACTGTATTTGCTAAAGGAACTAAAGGTTCATAATCTGTATAATATTTAGATCCTAACAATCCTTTTTCCTCTCCTGTTACGTGTAAGAAAATAACGGAACGTTTTGGCCCATGACCCTTGTCAGCAGCAGTTTTAAATGCTTCAGCAATTTCTAATAAAGAAACGGTTCCAGATCCATCATCATCAGCTCCATTAAAAATTTCCCCTTTTGCATTAACTCCTACGTGATCTAAATGTGCAGAAATTATAATGTATTCGTCTGGTTTTTCAGAGCCTTTAATCATTGCTACAACATTTTCAGATGGATGAGGTACAGTAATACTTTTGTAGTTCATCTCTAATTTTGTTGTAACTGTAGCAGTCTCAGTAGATTTGGTAATGTTGCCTACTAAAGCTTTACCCATTTTTTCGTTAATTAAAAAATAGTACATTTCTGCTTCACCATCATTTTTGTTTGGTAATGATAAGCTGTTACTTCCTCCATTTGCTTCACGGTCTTTATAGTATTTTGAATAACGATCAAATAATTCGCTATCCATAAAAAATAAAGCTTTAGCTCCATTGTCTTTTGCAGCATCTCTTTTAGAAGAAAGTGCTTGACGACCATTTGACCATTTTGAAGATTTTTTATCTCCAGTAAGTATGTTGTTACCAGCTTTGTCTTTTGGCTCACCACTTCTTACAACTACAATTTTTCCTTTTACATCAAGGTCAGTATAGTCAGAATATTTAACATCATCAATACCATAACCTGCGTAAACTACTTCTGAAGCGTTTACTACTCCTGTAGCTGCTGCTCCTTGCGAAATAAAGTCATCAAAATAACTAAATGACTTACCATTTACAGAAATACTTACTTCTGGAGTTTTTACAATACTTAAAGGTACATTTTGAAAATAGTTTCCATCAATAAGAGAACTAATTCCTAAAGTTTCATAGTATTTTTTAAGATACTCAACAGCTTTCTTTTGTCCAGGCTCGCCAGTATCTCGTCCTTCGAATTCATCAGAGGCATAAATGTATAAATGCTCTTTTAACTCCTCTTGAGTAATAGTAGTTCCGTATGCGGCAACGTCTTTTTGTGTTAACTCTCTTTTACAAGAAAAAGCTATGAACATAACGCTTAATAGTAATAGTGTTTTTTTCATCTTATTAGGTTGTTAAAGTTAAGTGTTGCGATATTACAAAAAAGATCGACTATGATACTTTAAAAGTTGGTTTTTTAACACTTTTTAACATAATTATTCATCATTAATAATGTCTTTGTCAGTAGCCTTTTTTTTAAACTACTTCTAATTTTAAGAATATGGTTTTATAGAATACGATAGGATGGAGGTTTTGCTAAATAACGACTAATTTAAATGATATGGAGAGTTTTAATTAGTTAGATCAAACGGTAGTGAGTTATTTAAATATAAGTTTAGAAACAAGCTAAATTATAGTGTCTTATTCTTTACTTGTATAATTTGTGCAGCAATACTTACTGCAATTTCTTCTGGTGTTTCGCTTTTAATATGCAATCCAATGGGTGCAAAAACATTGTTTAATTCTTCTATCGTAAAACCTTCTTTTTGTAAAACTTCCCACATGGTTTTTAGTTTGGCTTTGCTTCCTAAAACACCAATAAATTTGTGCTTATTTCTAATAATTTTACTCAATACTAATTTGTCATCAGTATATTTATTGGTCATAATTGCCACATAGCTATCGTTTCCTTTTTTGATGTAATTTGAAATTAAATTATAGTCAATTACCTGTTTTTGATGCGCAAAATTATTGAGTTTTACCGTATTTAAATTGTCTCGATTGTCAAATACTACTACATGAAAATTTAATTGACGAAATAGTTGAGAAACAGCTAAGCCAACATGCCCGCCACCAACAATATAAATGGTTTCTTTAAAGCCAATCAATTCTTTAAACTGCCAATCAGATTCAGAATAAATTATGCCTTCGTATTTTTCTGAAATATTCTTTTCTATAAATTCAATTCCGGTAGGAGAGAAGCTCAACAGTTGTTCCTGATTGTTTTGTAAGCAATCTAAAATCGTTTCTACAAGCTGAATGTTTGAATTGTTTAATGGATGAAAAACGACCGTTTGTTCTCCAGAACAAATCATACCCGATTTGTCTTTTCCTTTTCCTTGGTGAATTTGTTTTCTGAAAAAGACAGGCTGTTCTTCTTGTTGCAGTAGTTCTTTTATTTCTTCTACTAAAGAAAATTCCATTATGCCACCACCAATAGAACCAAAAATAAATCCATCTTGGGCAACCAACATTTTAAACCCTTTTCGACCAGGAGAACTTCCAAAATTTTGAATAACAGTTAAGAGATACACATGTTGTTGTGCGTGTAGTTTTTGTAGTAGTTGTTGCCAGAATTCCATAGAGTAACCTTAATTAAAAATTGTTTCACTAAGGGCATAATATATTGCCATTAATGCTGAAAAAAATGCGCTGGCTAAAAACCGCCAACCTAATTGAATCTTATTTTGTATGCTATAATTTGCAATGAATGAAATAGGAATGTTTACTGAAAAAGAAAGACATGCAATAAGAAATAAATTCATGTTTACTTGTGCTAGATTTCCAGAAAATATTTTTATAAATAGTAAATGTCTCCAAATCCAAATAGGGTTAAAATACGCAATTGCCAAACCTGTTTTAGCGAGTGTTTTTTTTATTCCGGTATAAGACACTGTTTTTCTATCGATCCAAGCAAAATAGTTTGGAATTTCAAACGCATAAATGATGGCGCCAATAAGCATCATTCCGAGGATTCTGTAAATAGAGAATTCGTTTAATAAAAGGGCAGCAATAGCATCACCGGCACTATAAATTAGTGCTCCTTTTAGTATGTTTGATTTTGTGTATGTTAGATTTTTCAAACGGAAATTACTTTTCATATAAACTCATTAACACTTTTTCAGGAGTAAAAGGTGCGTTAAACTGTAGCTTGTGATTTTTATTAAATGCTTTTACAGCATGTTGAATGGCAAAATAAGTTCCAATTCCATACATCAAAGGGGGCTCTCCAGTAGCTTTTGATTTTTTGATTGCCATCAAGTTTCCTTCAGTTTCTAATGGCAATACCGTTACTCTTTTTGCTACCGAAAAGATATCTGGCACTTTATACGTAGACAACGCATTTGAGAGCAGTTTTCCATCCGAATTATAGGCAATTTCTTCCATGGTCATCCAACCAATTCCTTGTGCTAATGCGCCTTCAACTTGACCAATGTCAACTCCAAGATTCATGCTTTTTCCAAAATCATGTACAATATGTACCGCATCAATTTCGTAGGTACCGCGCAAACAATCTAACGTAACTGTTGTAATTGCGGTTCCGTATACGTGATACGCAAAAGGATGTCCTTTTTCTTTTGTTTTATTAAAGTGAATTATTGGGGTTGCATAATGTGCATTTTCGCTTAAAGAAATTCTTTCTAACATGGCTTGTGCAATCACTGCTTCCCAAGAAATCACAGATTTTTTTCCATCAACAAAAACGGCATCTTTTTGAAAAGTGATGCTTTTTGAGTTTTTAGAAAGTAAGTTACCAGCCACTTTTTGCAATCTTTTAATCAAATTTGTACACGCCATTTCTACTGCCTTTCCGTTCAGATCTGCAGTTGAACTTGCTGCAGATGGAGAGGTATTGGCAACTCTGGTTGTATTGGTGGTTTCTATTTTTAGTTTATTTGCAGAGATTCCCAAAATATCTTGCGCTACTTGTAGTATTTTGGTATTCACACTTTGCCCCATTTCTACTGCTCCAGTACTCACACCAACACTTCCATCTTGGTAAATATGAATTAGAGCTCTTGCATGATTCATTGGTGTATTGGTAAAAGAAATTCCGAAGGCAATAGGCATCACAGAAATTCCTTTTTTAGTTTGAAAATTTACAGCATTGAACTCGTTTGTTTCTTTCTGAAGCACTTCTAAATTGAATTTCTCTTTTGCTGTTTGCCACGCTTTTACCGCTTGAACTTCAGTCGCAATTTGACCGTACGAAAACTCATTGTTTTCTACCAATAAATTGCATTCCTGAATACTGCTTTTATCGATTCCTATGTTGTCTGCGGCAGTGGCAATAGCGCTTTCGATTACAAACATCCCTTGTGGTCCACCAAAACCTCTAAAGGCGGTGTTCGGTGGTAAGTTCGTTTTACAACTATAAACGGTTGTCTGAACATTCGGAATGAAATAACTATTGGTTGCATGGAATAATGTACGTTCTGCAATGGCAGGAGACAAATCTGCAGCAGCACCAGAATTTTGTAAAAACTCTACTTCAAATGCCTGAATTTTTAAGTCTTTTGTCAATCCAATTTTAAAGAATGAAGTATACGGATGACGCTTTCCTGTCATTCTTAAATCATCATGTCTGTTTAAAATATACTTTACAGGTCTGTTTAAATGTTGCACTGCCACAGCTGCCATAACGGCCCATGGTGTTGCTTGATCTTCTTTACCTCCAAATCCACCGCCCAAACGCGTTACATCTACTTCAATTTTATGCATTGGAATGCCCAATACTTTGGCAGCGGTTTTTTGTACTTGCGTTGGCCCTTGTGTAGATGAGGTAATTTTTATATCTCCGTTTTCTTTAGGTTGTACATAACACCCTTGTGTTTCTAAATACAAGTGTTCTTGCCCGTTAGAAAAAGTTTCTCCTTCAAAAACATAATCGCAATCTTTAAAAGAATTTTTAGTGTTTCCTAAGTTAAAAGATCTTGGAGCATTGATAAAACTTCCTTTTTCTTTGGCTTCTTTGGCAGTTGTAATTACAGGAAATTCTTCTATTTCTATCTCAATTAAAGCACGCGCTTTTTTTGCGATGGATTCAGATGTTGCTACAATAAATGCGATGGGTTGTCCCCAAAAATGAACTTCCTCTTCTGCCCAAAGCGGCTCATCTGGAATAATACCTCCAATTTGATTTTCGCCCAACACATCTTTATACGTAAATATTCTCACAACGCCTTCTACAGCTTCTGCTTTGCTATAATCTACCTGCACTATTCTTCCATGCGCTTTTGGTGCATCGAAACACAAACCAATAAGTGCATCTTGTCGTATCATTAGATCATCTACAAAAATAGATTCCCCACGCAAATGTGTATAACTGTCTATGTTTTTCATTTGGGTATCAAGTTTTCTAGTTGAAATTGTGTTGGAAATAAGGTGATGAAATGTGCGAAAAATAATTGTTTTGCCAACAGTCTTTTATAAGCAACTGTACCTCTTACATCACTAATAGGACTTATTTCTGATTGTACTACTTCTTCTGCGGATTTTATTGTCGCTACGGTTAACTCTTTACCGACTAAAAAAGCATTGGTGTTTTTTAAATATTTTGGAATCGCAGCAACGCCACCGGTAGCGAAATGTGCATCGATAATTAAATTATTTTGCAATGTAATTCTTGCTGCAGCATTTACACTGGCAATGTCTAAATGTGTACGCTTGCTCACTTTTTCGAAGTTAAAGTGTGTGTGCTTTGTTTGTGTTGGGAACGAAATGTTTTTGATGATTTCATTCGCTTTTAAATCATATTTTTTATAGTCGGTATGAAATTGTTGAAACGGAAGGTCTCGTTCTTTTCCGTCGGAATTTATAATGGTAATCCTTGCATTCAACGCCAAAAAGAAAATAGACATATCTCCAATTGGAGAAGCATTCACAAAGTTTCCGCCTAAAGTTCCCATATTTCGAATCTGTTCTGATGAAACCAATTTTAAAAATTGATGTAGCTTCGGGAATAGCGTTTGTAGTTTCCTGTTTTCTGCCATTTGAGTAACAGTGGTATTTGCTCCAATATTACAGGTTTTTTCTTTAAAAGTAATGCCATTTAAATCTACATTACGGCTCAATAAATGCATTTCTTCAGATGCCATTTCATCAGCAAAACGGACAAACAAATCGGTTCCGTTGGCAACTTTTGTTCCTTTAGGACTAAATTCTTGTATTGGAATAGCTTTTAATTTTTTTGGAATTTCCTTGAAATAATTCGGAATAAAAGCATTCGAAATTAGCCAATCTATTTGATGATTTTGATCCTTATGTGTTAGTTTATCCTCAATTTCAAGGCCTGCTTTTTCAATAGATTTATAGCCTGTACATCTACAAATATTACCGCTAATAGCATCATTACAGGTAAACCTATTGTTTTGTTGAAGCGCAAACCCTGTCATAGAAACGATAAAACCTGGCGTGCAAAACCCACATTGTGTGGCATAATTATCGGCCATTGTTTGTTGTGGAAATGTCAATGATTTTGGAATGTTAATTCCTTCTATAGAAACAATATGCTTTCCATGTGCATTTCCCAAAGGAGAAATACAAGAAGTAATCGACTGATATTGAAGTGTGTTATCCGCAGTTAAAGTCCCAACCAATACCGTACAAGCACCACAATCGCCTTCTCTACAGCCAATCTTGGTTCCTTTTAAATGCTGGTGTTCTCTTATAAAATCAAGTAGTGTAACTCCGGTATTAATATCGGTAGTGATTACCTTATCGTTTAATATAAATTGTGTCATATGCAAAGTTCAAGATACAAAAATGTTGGAATACTATCTGCTTTTTATAAAAGGATCTTCTTTTGGTGATTTTAACGAAAGCTTTTATCTTTGTTTTTAATAGTTTGATAAAAAGATACACATGGAAATTGTCGCTGAAAAGAAAGCTTTAAGAAATGTCCTAAAAAGACAACGAGATGCACTTCCGTTGGAGTATAAACACACCTACGATGCGTGGATTTGTACTGCCTTAGAAATGTTAATTATAGAAAGAAACTGCAAAGTTGTGCACACCTATTTACCAATGGGAAGCGAAATTGATATCTCACCATTGATAGAAAATTTATTAAAGAATAACATCACTGTTCTAGTGCCAAAAACATTAAAAAATAGAACCCTAGAACATTTGGTGTTAAAGTCTTTAAACGAATTAGAACTCGGAGTTTACGGAACCTCACAACCCAAAAATGGCGTTGTTTTTACCAGTGAAATAGACCTGATACTTGTGCCAGGGTTGGCTTTTGATAATCAGAATTATAGATTGGGTTATGGCGGCGGATATTACGACACGTTTTTAGAACAACATCCAACAGCTTTTAAAGTCGGAATTTTTTATCCTTTTCAAGAAGTAGCTTCAGTTCCTAAAGAAAAACACGATGTTTGTTTAGATAAAATTCTGCATAAATATTTACTCTAATTTCTTAGAATTTACATAGTAATTTATATCAATTTTTAAACTTGCGCTTGTTGCATTTAATTTTTCTGTTTTCCAAAACGAAGTAGGTTCTAACGTTTTAGTTTCTCCATTAATTTCCACTTTTATTGGCATATTAAATCCGTCAACAACTTGAGTCCATTTGTATTTTAATTCGGTTCCTTTAATTATATATGTAAATTCAGGAATTCTATAATCTCTTAAATATTGATCAAAAAAGGTACTTAAATTGATGCCAGATTTTTTAGATATATATTCCTCAATCTCTTTTGTGGTAACAGTTTTATGATAAAATTTACTATTTAATCCACGTAAAACTTGTCGCCATTTTTCATCCTTGTTAATCAATTGACGAATGGTGTGCAACATATTACCACCTTTACTGTACATGTCTCCAGAACCAGAAGCATTTACATTGTAAGGTGCAATAATTGGTTTGTCGTTTCTAATTCCTTTACGTGTTCCAATTACATAATCTGAAGCCGCTTTTTTACCATAGTAATAATCTACAAATAGGTTTTCTGAATAATTTGTAAAGCTTTCATGAATCCACATATCTGCCATGTCTTTATACGTAATATTGTTTGCAAACCATTCGTGACCAGATTCGTGAATAATAATAAAATCAAATTTCAAACCCCAACCAGTTCCAGATACATCGCGTCCTAAATATCCGTTAGCAAATTTATTTCCGTAGGTCACAGAACTTTGATGTTCCATCCCTAAATAGGGCACTTCTACCAATTTAAAACCATCTTCATAAAAAGGATATTTTCCAAACCAATATTCAAAAGCTTTCATCATTTTTGGAGCATCTTTAAATTGCTTTTTTGCTTCTTCAAGATTGTATTTTAGCACATAATAATCCATGTCTAAAACTCCAGCTTCGCCATTGTATTTTTCTGAAAAATGAGTGTAATCTCCAATATTTACATTTACTCCATAGTTGCTGATAGGGCTTTTTACTGTCCAATTATATGTTGTTGTATTGTCATTGTGCTTTTCTACGCTTTTTAATCTCCCGTTAGAAACTTCCATTAAATTTGAAGGAACACGAACACTAATATCCATGTTTTCAACTTCATCATACATGTGATCTTTATTTGGCCACCAGACACTTGCGCCTAATCCTTGGCAAGATGTTGCTATAAAATGATTATTGTTACTGTCTTTCTTCCAAGAAAAACCTCCATCCCAAGGCGCTCTTTTTGCTTCTTGTGGTTTTCCTTCATAATACACAACAACAGAATTTACCGCTCCAACTTCTTGCTTTTCTTCTAATTGAATAAAATGTGCATTTACATCAGAAATTACTTTAAGCTCTTTGTTGTTTTGGGTTACTTTGGTGATTTTTAAAGGTGGTTGTAAATCTATTTGTAAAACTTGATACGATTTTAAAACAGTATATTTTATGATGTTTTTTCCTTTGATTGCTTTCGTTTCTGGAAAAACTTGAATATCTAAATGATAGTATTTTAAATCCCACCAAACACGTTCTGGAGTAATTGAACCTCGCAATGTATCTTGTTTTGTAAAATTGTTTTTTTGAGCAGTAATCGAAATTGTAAACAGAAGGAATACGATACTTAAAAGGGTTTTATTTTTCATTTTTATGTGTTGTAAAAGTTGATTTTAAATTAAACTATCTAGCGAGTTTTCTAATTTTTTATATGTAAATCGAAATCCTGTTTCTTTAATTTTATTAGAAGAAACTCTACTTCCTGTTGTTAATATGATTGACATTTCACCAAAAATAAGTTTCAATAAAAATGTAGGAACTCCGACCGGTAAAAATAGTTTTTTTGTTTTGTTTGCTAACAATTTTGAGAAACTATAACTTGTTTGTTCTTCTGGAGCAACAGCATTATAAATTCCTTTTATATTATTTTCTATAGCAAACGTGAACATATCTGTTATATCTTCAATATGGATCCAAGGTAGATATTGTTTTCCGTTTGCAATTGGAGTAATAATTGGTGTTTTCATTTTTTCTAATGCGCCACCATTTTTACTTAATACAATTCCGAGTCTAAAAATAGTAGTCGGAATGGCTATTTTGTTAAATTCTAAAACTGATCTTTCCCAAAGCTTACAAACATTTCCTATAAAATCATTTGCTGAAACATCAGTTTCTGTAAAAATTTCATCAGAGGTTATAGCTCCGTAATATCCAATTGCAGATGCAGAAATGAATCCTTTAAGAGGTACTTTAAACTCTTTTGTTTTGTTTAACAACAGCTTTGTTGAGTTTGTTCTACTATCAATTATTTCTTTTTTCCTTTTTTTAGTCCAACGTTTGTCTGCAATTCCTGCTCCAGCAAGATGAATGATATAATCTATATTTTTAAATGCTTTTTCATCAATATAATTTTTAGAAATATCCCAAGAAAATTCACCTTTATTTACTGGAGTTCTTGTTAGGATTTTAACGGTATAATTTTTAGCAGACAATTTACTTGCAAGTAATTGCCCAACCAAACCTGTTCCTCCAGTAATTAATACGGTTACCAATTGTCTCTAGATTTTACGTTCTGCTCACAAAGCTTAGCAATCTCTGTAATGCGTTTTTCTCTTGTAGCTTCTCTTTTTGCTTGATGTAGCCAATATAAATAGCTTTTTCGATAACTCGGGCTAAAGCTTTTATAATTTAAAAAAGCTGTTGGATTTTGATCAAATTGAAATTGTAAATCTTCAGGAATGATTCCTTTTTCTACAGCATCTAAAGCAGTCCAAGAACCATTTTTTTTGCCGATGTTAATTTTATCTAAACCAGCTTGATGCATTAAATTATCTTTTAATAATTCTTTAATGTATCTTTTGTTTACTGCACTCCAAACACTTTTATTTTTTCTCGGACCAAAAGCTTGTCTTCTTTTTCCGTTTCCTAAACTTTTTACGGTAGAATCTATCCAGCCAAAACACAAAGCTACTTTTACAGCTTCTTCCCAGCGCATCGATTCTTCTTCATTTTCAACTTTATAAAAAACAAGAAAGATACCGTTAGAAATCTTATAATTTTCCTCTAACCACAAACGCCATTTTATATGTTTCTTAAAATATAAAAGAGGTTTTTCTACCACTTTTTAATAATCTCAGAAGGAAAAACAACCACACTTTCATGTCCGTTTTTTCCAACTGCAGAAACGCCAAAAAAGAAATTATCTATTACAATACCTTCCAGTAAAAAACGAGAAACATCACCAACATAACGACTATTGTCCCAAGTAGGAGAGGTTGTATCTCTCCAATAAATTTTATATCCTTTTGCGCCATCAACTTTGTCCCATTCTAATTTTACTGATGCTTGTACAATTCCGCCAATTCCAACATTTGTTGGTGATGGAGGAGCAGAAGCTAAACCTGCCATTGTAATTGAGTTTACAGTGGTTAATTTTTTTGCGTATTCAAAATTTACATGCTCAAAAGTATCGCCATATTTAATACCATTTTCTACTCTAATATCTTGATGTTGTTGTGTGTAATTTTCATGCGCTTCCATAATTCTGATTCCTGCAAAACCAATATCGTTAAAAGGTCTGTGATGTCCGCCACGTCCAAAACGGTCTAAACGATAAATCATCATCGGATTCATTTCTGGCATATATGTTTTTGTCATTTTATGAGTATAACGAGCTAATTGGCGAGAAATCCCGTCAACTTCTCCGCCATAAAAACGTCTTGCATTACGTTGTTTTTCAGTTTCATTTGCAGGAACTGGTTCAGAGAAAATCCTGAAAGTTCTATTATCAATAACTCCATCAACTCCCGTAATATTTCCAATCATGTCATTATTTAAAACTCCAATAATATCCCATCCTTTATCTTTTGCATATTTGGCTAAACCTGCACCACCAAATAAGCCTTGTTCTTCACCAGACAGACCAAGGTAAATAATGCTATTTTCAAATTTATAGTTAGACAATACTCTAGCAGCTTCAATAGTTCCTGCCATTCCAGAAGCATTGTCGTTTGCTCCAGGAGCATCCGTGGTAAAATCTGATCCATTACTTGCTCTAGAATCAATATCTCCACTCATAATAATATATCTGTTCGGATATTTTGTTCCTTTTTGTACCGCAACAACATTCACAATCCAAGCATCATGTGGAACACGATTATTTCCTTTTTTGGTAACCAAATCTTTTTGATAAAAAACATTGATGCAATTGTTGCAATCTTTAGAAATAGTTTCGAACTCAGATTTTATCCAACGACGAGCAGCTCCAATTCCGCGAGTATTAGAAATGGTATCGCTAAACGTATTTCTTGTTCCAAATTCGGTGAGCGTTTTAACATCTTTTTTAATTCTCTCTGCTGAGACATTGTTTATAATGTCGTATATTTTTTGATCCGTTTGAGCAAAAGTAAATGTGATTGTAAAAAGTAAAGTAAGTAGTAGTAGTTTTTTCATGATTAAAAATTTAAGCCACTAATTTATAAAAATAAAAGCCACAAACTAAATAAGTTGCGGCTTTTAATAATTGAACTTGAATTGTTTGATTTATTCTTTATCCATTTTTTTTGTTATATTAAATCCGACAAGCAATGCGCCACCAGCACATAAGAAAATTGATGCTGCATAAAATGTTTCTGAACTTATATAGTTAGTTGGTCTGTCTTGATAATTTCCACTATATCCAAAATTATAACTTAATAGAGATCCTAATAAAATTCCAACTCCAATTCCCATAGCTAATAAACCTAAATTTAGAATAAATACTTTTGCAAAAGAGCTAGAACCTTTTCTTCTTTCTCCTTGCATAAATATTTTTGCATCTGCTCCTTTTTCTATTAGAGCTAAACGTTCCTTGTTTCTTGTTGAATAGAATAAATAAAAGATTCCGAATAGTGTTCCGAAAACTATTGCTAATACTGTTACTTCCATAATTGTTATTTTAAATGATTAATTTTAATGCGTTCACTCCATATGACGGATACTTTTATATAAAGGTTACAAAAAAACAGAAATAATTTTTTTCGATAAGTTGTAACCTAATAACACTTTATAGAGTCAAAGATAATAATGACCAAACTAACAGACGAAGACTATATAGAAAAAACCTTAAAAGGTGATGCGAATGCTTTTGCTTTCTTAATTGATAAGTATAAAGACATGGTTTTTACGTTGGCTATAAAAATGGTAAAGAGTAGAGAAGAAGCTGAAGAAGTTTCGCAAGATGCTTTTTTAAAAGCATATAAGTATTTACCAAATTTTAAAGGAGATTCAAAATTCTCTACGTGGTTGTATAAGATTGCATACAATGCAAGTTTAGATGCGATAAAAAAGAAAAAGAGTGAATATAATACGATTTCTATTGATGAAATTACAATTAATTATATTGCATCCGTAGAAACTGTTTTAGACGAAATTGAAAGAAAAGAAAGAGTAGAAATAATAAACGATTGTCTTGAACAATTGGAAGAAGAAGAAAAAGCAATTTTATTGTTTTTTTATTTTAAAGAATTAAGTTTGAAAGAAATTATAGAAATAACTTCTTTGAGTGAAGCAAACGTAAAAGTAAAATTACACAGAGCTCGAAAAAAATTATTGAGCATTGTAAAAAACACAGTAGAACCTGAATTAATTAGTCATTATGGGAGAAAATAAACACATAGAAGAGATCCATGCTTTTACAAAAAAGTATGTAAAAGAGATTCCAACAGAAACTCCTTCAGTAGAATTTACAGCGAATTTAATGAAATCAATTACGCAATTAGAATCTGTAAAAAGCAAGATTGTTTATAAACCTTTAATTTCTAAGAAAGCATGGTTTGTTGTTTTTTTAGCACTAATTGCTGTAGTATTTATTCCTTTTAATTCTTCAAAAGAAGGAATGTTTACGTTACCAAAATTGAATTTATCTTTTCTAGAAAAATTAAGTTTTTCTGGAGTGTTTGAAAACCTTACTGTTTCTAATACTACATTTATAATTACACTAATTTTCGGTTTATTAATGTCAATTCAGATAGTATATTTAAAAGGATATTTTGAAAAGCGATTGCATTAATCTGAAACTAAGACTAATTGTGTTCCATTAGAGTTTACCAATATTCTTGAAATATTGTTGAACTTATTTTTAGAAAATGTATGAAAAACACTCCAATCTTTATCGTTTGTTAGATTAAATTTCATTAATGTATTTCCAACGGCCATTAATAATGTTCCGTCTGGCAACCAACATACATCTTCTTTTTCACCAACCGTTTCAATGATTTTTCTTCTTTCGCCATTTATGGGATTAAACATTTTAACTTCCCATTGTTCATTTTCTTTACTAATATAACTTATAAAAGTTGTCTTTGGAATGTGGTGCAAAGATCTACCAACTTTTTTCTGAATAGTTGTATTTCGTTTCAATTTTAATTCGCTAACAATTAACTCTAAACCACCATCAACAATAACAACATTTATGGCCGTATTTTTATCATACCACATTGGGTATGCAACTTTTAAATCTGCAATAATTTCTGTGCTTTTCCCAGTTTTATAATTGTACTTATAAAAACGTTGCAAACCATCATCGTCTAAGCGGACAGCAGAAATATCTTTAGATTTTGGGATACGTTGTGGCGAATATTCTCCACCATTTGGGGTGTTATTTATAAATTTAATTTCACCAGTTTTTATGGTGTATTCTGCAATATCTGTTTGATTATTTCTGGTTGATGAAAACAGAATAGATTTAGTCGAATAAAAATGTGGTTGACTATCGTAACCAGGATTGTTAGAAATGTTTTTTCCGTTACCAACAGACCAATTTCCTTTATTATTGTTTAATTCAAAAAGATAGACTTCGGTGTTTGTTTGTGCAATAGCAACTGTTGTTGAAAATAAAAAGAATAATAGTTTTTTCATTTGTGATTTATTTTTCTCAAAGATAGAAAACAATACAGTATCCAAATTATTTATTATTCACATTTGGTAAATTCAAAAATGTAAAGTATATTTGTCATATAGTAAAAATAATTTTACTTAATATAAAAATATATTTGTCAATTATGAATGCAAAAAAAATTATTGAATGCGAACAAAAGCGTTTTAAAAAAATTATAAACTTTAGATTATCCTCTAAGTTTATGTCAATTGGTATCACAATAGGAGCAATCTCTATTGTAATGATGTTTGTAAGAGCTTTTGCTTTAGAAGGAAATACAGATTGGTTAAAGTTATTATTACAAAAAACTCTTTTAATAGGAATGCTTGTTATGTCAATTTCAAGAGATAAAGAAGAAGATGAAATGATAATAACGTTACGATCACAATCGTATGCAATTGCATTTGTTATTGGTGTTGTGTATGCTTTGGTGATGCCTTATGTAGAATTTGGTGTAGATAGTGTTGTAAAATCGAATGTTTCTGAATTTAAAAATTTAGGTGATTTTCAAGTATTATTATTTATGTTGATGATTCAATTACTATTTTTCCATAATTTAAAACGCTATAGATAATGGAGAATACAATTAAAGTAGAGCGTGCTATTTTAAATTTAACACAAGATGATTTAGCGAAGAAAATTAGTGTTTCTCGGCAAACCATTAATTCTATTGAAGCAAATAGATATGTGCCTTCAACGGTTTTAGCATTAAAACTATCAAAAGTTTTTGGAAAACCTGTAAATGATTTTTTTAAACTTGTAGAAAATGAATAAATAAAAAAACTATTTCCTTAACGATATAATAAACATGTTTGGAGTTAGACTACACAAATCATTTTATTGCGATTGATTTGTTGTAGCTAGTTCTTTTTTACTAGAAATAAAATTAAAAACTTCTCTAATGGTTTTCTTTCTTATTTTTCGTTGCATATCCATATCAACTAATTTTAATGTGTATTGAAATTTAACCTCTAAATAATCAACTTTCATTTCTACGACCTTTAAATTGTATGTTCTTGGCTCAATATATTGACTAAAACTTTTTAGTGATGAAATAATTCCCTTTTCAAGTCGCTCAATATTGTCTATATATTTTAAAGCAATTTGAAAATCTACTGTCATAAACCGAGCATCTTTTTTAGTGTAGTTTATAATATCGTTGTAGTGTACTTTGGTGTTTGGTATAATTACAATATCATCATCATCATTTAATACTTTTACTTTTAGCATACTAATTTCTACTACTTTTCCTTTTAATTGATCAATTTTTACATAATCCCCAATTTCAAAAGTATTTGAAAAGCTTAAATAAATTCCGCTAATAAAATCGACAATATACTCTTTGGTTAAAATAACAATTGCAGCAGCAACGATAGTTAATGATGTTATTAATTCTTTTGGATTTACCCCGCTAAAAATACTTATAATCATTATAAAGGCAGCAATACCAATTGTGAAATGGGCGATATTTTCTATACCAAAATGAACATTATTCTTTTTGCTAGATGAAATTTTATTTTTTTTAGAGTATAAATATTTGGCTAAGTTTGCTGCAAATCCTACAGAGATATAAAAAATCACAAAAGCTATAAAAGATTGTAGTTCGTTGTATTTAAATATAAAGCTAGAAGTTATTTCGTTAAAAGTTTTTATATAGATTACGCCAATCAACAACGCTGGGTATAAAACAATTTTCCATTCTCTTTTCATTTTATTCTATTTTATACAAAGATAGTGAAAAGAAGTATTCACATTTTAAAACAAAAAACCAACTAAATATGTTTCTTATCTTAAAGAAAGAGCTATTAAAAGCCTAGATACATAATATGATTTGGATTTGTATGCGTTTCAGAAATTCTAAAATTGTGTTTACCAACAATGTTAAAACCCATCTTTGTATAAAAATTGATTGCTCGTTGGTTTTCTGTCCAAACAGCCAGCCACATTCCTTGTTGCTTATGTTGCTTAGAAAAATTAATAGTAAAATCGAAGAGTACTTTTCCTAAATTTTTACCATAAAACTCTTTAAGTAAATACAACCTGCTCATATAGGTTACATTTTGAGGGTTAATATTTTCATTAGAAGTATTTAGTGTGATTTTAGAATAACCAGCAATTGTATTATTATCATAAATGATATAATAATGATTGTCAGGATTAGACAATTCTTCTAAAAAATTTGCTTCAGAAAAATTAGCAGCTATATAGTTATCAATGTCTTTTGTTGGAGCAGAATGCCCATGAGCAGGCAAAAAAGAAGCTTTGGCAATTTGTGCTAATATTTTAGCATCTTGTAATTTGGCTTTGGTGATGTTGTGCACTATTTGGAGGTTTTGTTTAACGTGTTGTGTATGGTTAGTTGCGGAAAATCAGTTATGATTTTCCGACGTAACTCAAATGTAATTAATTTGAATGAATTTACAGCGAGGAAATTCCGCCGCAATTAATTATACACGGCTTAAGCTTGTATTTCATTATTTAATTTATCAAAAACTTTTAATTTCTTCTTGAGCTTAATGTAAGGGAACTATTGACTAATTTTATTTTACTGCTTGTAGAAGTGTCCAATATTCTTCTTGGAAAGGAATTTGAATATTAATGAATCCAGCATTTCTCATCCACTCTATTTGAACCAAATAATCTGTTGGTTTGTCAAAAGCTTCGTAATGTTCCATTAGCCAAGTCCATTTTTTTTCATCTGAAAAATTGTTATTTACAAATTCTTTCCATTGTTTCAGTAGCACTGAATGATTAGGATTGGTTTTACTTATCATTAGATCGCTATATAAAAATATTCCTCCTTTTTTTAAGGAAGTATTTATGTTCTTAAAAATAGATTGTTTTTCGTTTTCATCACAATGATGGAGACTAAACCCTGCAACAATTAGATCATAATTTTCTTCTTTAAATAAAAAATCTTTGAAGTATTTATTGGCGTAAATAAAATCATAGCCTTTGAACTGATTACGACATAGATTTATCATTTCGGTAGATGCATCTACAAGAGTGAACGTTGCATTTGGAAAATAAGAAATTAGTTGGGCTGTGACATTTCCATTACCACTGCCAAGATCAAGAATGGATTTAGGGTTAAAATTATTAGGGAGGTGTTTTGTGAAACTTGAAATTAGCGACAAATAATGCGGTACACAGCCAATCATATCATTGGTGTAGTTCTTTGAAAAAGCGTTGAATTCTATAGCTATGGTTTCTCCTATTTTCATTATTGTATTGGTTTTTCTTGGAAGAATTTTTTCATTAGTTGTTTGGTCATAATGAAGCCTAACTTATATGATATCGAACGGTTAAATTTTTATATCAGAAGTTTAACGAAGTTAGTTTATTTTTTGAAAAAGTCAATAAAAAACCTCTCTGTTTTCACAAAGAGGTTTTAATTTTTATCTGTCATTGCGAGGAAGAATGACGTGGCAATCTTTTAATTTATAGTTTCAATTTTAAAGATTACTTTGCTTTAGCCTGTCTTGAGCGACAGTCTAAAGGCTCGTAATGACGTTTTACTTAATCAGTTCGTAACTACGTTTTATAAAGTTGGTCAACTCTTCACCATGTAATAAGTTTTGAGACAACTTAGCTAAATCAAAAGACTGTTTAATTAAACGCTCTTGTTTTTTTGCAGTTTTGGTATTTAGAATTTCTGACACCAATGGATGGTTTGTATTTACGACCAAATTATACATATCTGGGAAATTTCCCATTCCCATCATTCCGCCACCACCAGAAGCTTGCATTTCTTTCATTCTGCGCATAAATTCTGGTACTGTAATAATAAACGGAGAGGCTGAAGAATCTAAAGCTTCTAACTGAACTGTATATGTTTTTTTTGGAACAGCAGCTTCAATAATTGGTTTTAGGGTTTCTATTTCTTTGTCAGATAATTTAGAAATAACGGTATCGTCTTTCTTAATTAAGTTATCAATATGATCAGAATCTACACGTGTAAATTTTACTTTTTCGTTGCTAGTTTCTAACTTCTGAATTAAATGCCCAACAATCGGAGAATCTAATAATAACACTTCATATCCTTTTGCTTTTGCTTCTTGAATATAACTGTGTTGTGCGTCTTTGTTTGCTGCATATAAAATAACGTGATTCCCATCTTTATCAGTTTGAGCATCTTTGGTTTTTTCTTTTAATTCATCAAACGTAAAAAAAGTGTTATCTACAGTTGGATACAATGCGAATTCTTTTGCTTTGTCAAAGAACTTATCTTCAGATAACATTCCGTATTCGATAATCAATTTAATATCATTCCATTTTGCTTCAAAATCTTCACGATTGTTTTTAAACAACGATGTTAATTTATCCGCTACTTTTTTAGTAATGTAACCCGAGATTTTCTTTACTGCTCGATCAGCTTGTAAACCAGAACGAGAAACGTTTAACGGAATGTCTGGAGAATCAATTACACCTTTTAACATTTGTAAGAAATCAGGAACAATTCCTTCTACATTATCAGTTACATATACTTGATTTTGGTATAATTGAATCTTATCTTTTTGCATATCCATATTCGGACTCAACTTTGGGAAATATAAAATTCCAGTTAAGTTAAACGGATAATCTATATTTAAATGAATGTGAAATAACGATTCTTCAAATTGCATTGGATATAGTTCTCTGTAGAAATCTTTATAATCTTTATCTTCTAAATCAGCAGGTTTTTTTGTCCAAGCCGGAGTTGTATTGTTGATGATATTATCTACATCGATTTGCTTGTGAGGCTCAGTAGTTTCTTTACCATCTTTGTCTTTTTTAGTTTTAGGAGTAAACTTTGGGTCGTTTTCTTTTGTAGTTCCAAATTTAATCGGAACTTGGTTAAAACGATTGTATTTGTTTAACAATCTAGATATTTTAGAATCTTCTAAAAAATCTTTTTCATCTTCAGAAATATGTAAAATAATTTCTGTTCCTCTGTCATTTTTATCATGCTCAACTAAGGTGTATTCTGGTGAACCATCACAAGTCCAATGTGCTGCAGGTTCATCTTTAAAAGATTTGGTAATAATTTCTACTTTTTCTGCAACCATAAAAGCAGAATAAAAACCTAATCCGAAATGACCAATTACGCCAGTATCATTATTGGTGTCTTTGTATTTTTCTAAAAACTCTTCAGCTCCAGAAAAAGCAATTTGGTTGATGTATTTTTCAACTTCATCAGCCGTCATTCCTAATCCTTGATCTTTAATCGTTAGCGTTTTATTGCCTTTATCTACGCTTATTTCAATCTTAGGATCTCCTAATTCTACTTTGGCTTCACCAATAGAAATTAAGTGTTTTAATTTTGTAGTTGCGTCTGTTCCGTTAGAAATTAATTCACGTAAAAATATTTCGTGATCAGAATACAAGAATTTTTTAATTAACGGGAAAATATTTTCTACCGATACATTAATGTTTCCTTTTGCCATAATTTTATGTCTATTTTGTTTTTAATTTATTATTTATAATGTAGCCATAGTCAAAAAAAATACCAAACATTTTATTATGACAAGATGACATAAAAAAAGCCACTCTTAAAACAAGAGTGGCTGTATAAAATACGTTAAAGAAGGTTAGTGCTTAATTTTATTATCGTTATAATTAATTGTTTTTCTATTCTTTACATATTTATCTAACCATTGATCTTGTTCCCAAAGCATGTGCATAATAGATTCTTTTGCTCTATATCCATGGCTTTCTTTTGGAAACATTACTAATCTTACCGTTGCTCCTAAACCTTTTAATGCGTTAAAATAACGCTCACTTTGTAAAGGATAGGTTCCTGAATTATTATCGGAAACTCCATGAATTAATAATAAAGGAGTTTTCATTTTATCTGCATGCATAAAAGGAGACATGTTGTTATACACATCTGGAACTTCCCAATAACTACGTTCTTCACTTTGGAAACCAAATGGAGTTAATGTTCTATTATAAGCGCCACTTCTAGCAATACCTGCCGCAAAAAGATTGGAATGAGATAATAAATTAGCAGTCATAAACGCACCATAACTATGTCCGCCAACGGCTACTTTATTTCTATCAATAATACCTAAATTATCTACAGCATCAATTGCTGCCTTTGCATTACCAATTAATTGTGTACGAAACTTATCATTAGGTTCATTAGTTCCTTCTCCAACAATTGGAAAAGCAGCATCATCTAAAACTACATATCCTTTTGTAATCCAATAAATTGGAGAACCCCAAGAAGGATATACAAATTCATTCGGATTTGCAGTACTTTGTGAAGCACTAGATTTGTCTTTATATTCTCTTGGATATGCCCATAAAATCATTGGATATTTTTCACCTTTTTCATAATTAAGAGGTAAATATAAGGTGCCTTCTAAATCTAAACCATCATCTCGTTTGTAGCTAATAATACGTTTGTTTACAGCTTCTAAACTCTTAAAAGGGTTTTCAAAAGCAGTGATAGCTTTAATACTTTTCTTTTTAATATTACGAATGTAGTAATTTGGATATTCTGTTTGCGATTCAATACGCACCAATATTTCTCCATTTTTCATATTGATTGCAGAACTTAAGCTTTCAAGCTTATCCGTATACTCAGATTGATATAAACGTTTCTTTTTATTGGTTTTTAAATCGTATTCATCTATAAATGGAAATTGTCCATCTTTCGTAAATCCATCACCCATTAAAAAGAGTTTATTGCCTTGTATATCTAGTGTGTTTTTTCCAAATTCATTTTTAGAAGTAACAAATTTTCCTGGGTTGCTGTATACATCTTGATAACTTCGATCTGAAATTACTTTCGCTTCGCTATTAGCATCAGATGGATTAAATAAATATGTTTTGGTATTTCTAGTATTCCACCAATTATCTGTGGCTATAGCAATATTATCATTTCCCCATTGGATTCCTGTGAAGCGTTGCAAGGTTTTTAAAATTAATTTAGGATTGCTGTTAAAAGGAGCATTTAATTCATAAACTGCATCTCTATACTTAACTTTAATCTCTGGATCTCCACTATCTAGCGCTTCTGCCCAAACTAACGTTGCAGGTTTGTCCGACCTCCAAGACATATTACGTTTTCCTGTTCTTGTCGCCATAAAACCTTTTGGTCTTACTTCATCTAAAGGAACTTGATTTACTGTTTTTACAATAGTTCCATTTAAGTTGTAAACGGTACTTTCACTAGGAAAACTAGAATAGGTAACCAAGTAAGAAAAAGGACGTTTTATTTTGGTAATCATTACAAAATTGCCATCAGGCGAAAAACTAATTTCTTCATACATATCTGATGGAAGAAAGTTTTCGATTTCACCATTAATAGATACTTTTTTAATTTCTGATGATACTAATTGTTCAAAATTAAGTTCATCATTCGGCGTTTTTAATAAATCTTGATACGTTCTATTTTGTGCTTTAGAACCATCACTAACCGAAACTGTAGGCCCATTTGGTATTGCTGTAGCTGTATTTATTAAAGCTTTTCTATTAGCAGCCAATGTTTTAATCAATAAATGGTTATTGTCTTTAAACCAATTAAGAGTACTGCCCATGTTTGCATTAATGTTTGCACTTGTAACTTTAGTAGCAACGCCTTCATTTATATTAATAATCCAAACTTCTACACCTGTTTCTGTAGTATTTAAACAAGCCATCATACTCTCATCTGGCGACCAAGTAAAATCAGATAAACGAGGGTTTTCTGTTAAACCTGTTACTTGTTTAGCGTCTTTTTCTCCAGTTTTTTTAACCTTTAAATTTGTGTAAAAAGTAGTTCGACTTCCAATATTAGTTACTGGGTTAATTCTTAATCCAGCCAAGCGTAATTCAGTTTCAGAAAGTTCTGCGATAGATTTATATTGATTACTGTAAATAAGAACTATGTGTTCCCCTTTACTGTCAATTTGTACTCCAGGAGCTAAATTTGCATCCGCTAAATCTAAAATTTCTTTAGGTGGTTTTTGATAGGTTAAATTTTCTTGAGCATAGGAGTAGCTAGCTAAGAATAAAATAATTAGTAGAATTTTGGTTTTCATAAATGTTTGATTTATATTTAGTTAATTTGCTAAGAGCATAAAAGTAGTGAAAAAAACATACATCTTCTAAAGCATTAAAAAAAATAATTAATATTGTTTAGAATCCTGCTTTTTAGTTTAAATAAATACCTTTTAAGGTCTTGAATTCTCACTTATTTTTTTGTTATTTTAGAGCTTAGAAAATAAGGTTTATGATGGGTTTGGAGTATGATTATGTGATTATTGGAAGTGGTTTTGGAGGTTCTGTGAGTGCTTTTCGCTTAACAAAACAGTTAGTTTTATGGTTATAAACTACAGCACCAACTGTCTGATTGTATGTTACTTGGAGATAGATGTTATTTGTTTTCAACTCAACAATTAGATTTGTTTGAAACCGCAAATATAGTTTTGGAAACACCAATGAGAACGAACCAAAGAAACTATAAAAAACAAGCGTACATATTTAGAAAATCAAGAAAAAGAATAGAAACTTTGTTCTCTCAATTGTACGATCAATTTATGATTAGAAGAAATTATGCTAAGTCTTTTCAAGGTTTTAAAACAAGAATTTTAGCAAAAATTACAGCGCTAACCTTGGTTCAATATATCAATAAATTTATCTTTGATAGACCAATAAATAATATTAAAAATCAAATAATTTAATTACACCCAACGGGTATTTATTAGTATGTTTGATTGCTCAATTTTATGAATAGAATAAAAACTACAAAGAAAATTATGTATAACTCAAAAATTACAGGTTTAGGTTATTACGTTCCTGAGAATATTGTAACGAATGATGACTTAAAACAATGGATGGAAACGACCGATGAATGGATTCAAGAAAGAACAGGAATTAAAGAGCGTAGATGGATTGATCCTAAAACTGGAGATACAACTGCTGTAATGGGAGCAAAAGCTGCTAAAATTGCAATAGAACGTGCGGGATTAACAAAAGACGATATCGATTTTATTGTTTTTGCTACGTTAAGTCCTGATATGTATTTTCCAGGTGGCGGAGTTCAAGTTCAAGATTTGTTAGAAATGCCAACAATTGGCGCATTAGATGTGCGTAACCAATGTTCTGGATTTATTTATGCCATGTCTGTTGCAGATCAGTTTGTAAAAACCGGAATGTATAAAAACATTTTAGTAATTGGAGCAGAAAATCATTCTGGTGGATTAGAAAAATCTACTAGAGGAAGAAATGTTTCTGTAATTTTTGGTGATGGAGCAGGAGCAGCAATTTTATCTAGATCAGAAGAAAAAGGAAAAGGAATTTTATCATCTCATTTACACTCTGAAGGGAAACACGCAAAAGAATTGGTGTTAGAAGGACCGTCAACTTCTCGTTGGGTTCCAGAAATTATGGCAGAAAATAATCCAGATGATGTTTCTTATTATCCGTATATGAACGGACAATTTGTTTTTAAACATGCAATAACTCGTTTTTCTGAAGCAATTGTAGAAGGTTTAGAAAAAAATGGTTTACAAAAAGAGGACATAGATATGTTAATTCCGCATCAAGCAAATTTACGTATTGCACAATTTATTCAACGCAAATTTCAATTAAGCGATGACCAAGTGTTTAACAATATCATGAAATATGGAAATACTACGGCTGCATCAGTAATTATTGCGTTGACAGAAGCTTGGGAATTAGGTAAAATAAAAGACAACGACTTAGTTGTGTTGGCTGCTTTTGGTAGCGGATTTACTTGGGGTTCTGTAGTAATTCGTTGGTAAATAAATAATATACTTAATTCTTTAATCTAACATTAACAAATGAAAAAAACCACTTTAGTACTTGGAGCATCAGTAAATACGGAGCGTTATTCGAATAAAGCAATTCTGAAATTAAGAGCAAATAGAAATGAAGTTTTTGCGGTTGGAGCAAAAAAGGGAACTGTTTTAGACGTAACTATTGAAGTAGAAAAATTACATTTTAAAAATATTGATACGGTAACTTTATATTTAAATCCAACGAGACAAAAAGAGTATTATACCTACGTTTTAGAATTAAAACCAAAACGTGTAATTTTTAATCCTGGAACAGAAAATATGGAGTTTATAGAAGTACTTAAAAAGAATAATATTGAAACCGAAGTTGCTTGTACGTTGGTGTTGTTAAGTATTAATCAATATTAATCGAAAAGAGTTCCTAAACGCTCTGTGTTGGGGTTTCCGTTAAAATTGTAATTCGCCTGATTTATGCTGAACTTGATTCAGTAAAACAGGAATCTAAAATAAAATATTTTTGCCTTTTTTGTTAAAATGAAACCATCAAATACCTTTAGGACTTAGCCTCAAGGATAATTAGGTTCAAGAAATTATTTATGTTAAAGAGATCTTTTTTCCTGCTTCAGCTAAAACAACATTCTTGAAAACTTGTTCGGCTTCTTCTTTAAATAATTCAATATTGTTGTATCTACTAGAATAATGACCTATAACTAACTGATTTACATTTGCCTGTAGTGCAATTTGTGCTGCTTGTTTTGCTGTAGAATGTTTTGTTTTTTTTGCTAAATCTTCTCTGTCTGATAAAAAAGTAGTTTCATGATATAATAAATCTACCTCTTTTATAATCGGAATAATATCTTCTTTGTAGGAAGTGTCACTACAAAATGCATAGCTATTTGTTTTCGCTGGAGGCAACGTTAATTCTTCATTTTTAATGATTTCGCCATTTTCTAAAATAACATCTTTTCCTGCCTTTATATTGTGATAATCACAGGTTTGTATTTCTGGATATTGCTTCACATTTTCTATATGTAATTTTCTAGAGGATTCTTTCTCTTTAAATAAAAACCCGTTTGTATATACACGATGGTTTAAAGGAATTGTAGTTACAGAAACGTTGTCGTCTTCAAAAATTATTTCACTATTTTTAGAAGATAATTCGTGAAAAATAATATTGAATTTCGAATACGATTTCGAAAATTTCAACTGTAAATTAGTAACTTCTTTTAATCCTTCTGGACCGTAAATATGCAGTTCTTTTTCTCTATTTAAAATTCCGAATGTAGATATTAAACCAATCAATCCAAAGAAATGATCGCCATGTAAATGAGAAATAAAAATATGATTTATTTTCGCAAAGCCAACTTTGTGTTTTCGCATTTGACGTTGTGTTCCTTCACCACAATCTATTAAAAAATGTCTGTTGTTAATTTCTAAATATTGAGAAGTTGGATGTGCGTTTACTCTTGGTGTTGCAGAATGACACCCTAAAATAGTTAGTTGTAAACTCATTTTATTACAAAGCGTTTAGAAATAATTTCATTTTCGCTTCTAATGGCATAAATGTATATTCCAGATTGTAAATTATCTCTGTTAAAAGTAATTTTATTGACGCCAATTTTGGCTGTATATGTTTTTGAAAAAACTGTTTTTCCTAAAACATTTTTAATTACTAAAAATACAGATTGACTTTTTGTAGCGTTAAATTGTATGGTTGTTGTAATAGAAAACGGATTTGGTGCAGCAATAAGTTCTTCCAATGTTTTTTGAGAAAAAACTGCAGTTGAGAAACATAAAAAAATAATAAAAAGTATTTTTTTTACCATATGTTAGTTGTTGTTATTTATGAAAGAAACCGGTTATTAAAAACCTAAATCCCGTTCTATTTCTTCCATTTCTAATACATCTTCGGCTTCATGTAATGTTGGTACAACATTAATTTCATCCGGTACATCATCAATGTCAATTCCGTTACAAATTACCACAAAAGACATGCCATTACTTCTGTGATTTTCAGCAATATCCAAAAATAGAGACAAATCGCTTAGGGTTGTGTTAAGGTTTTCAGAAAGTTCAACAATTGTATGATTTTCTATACTATTTAAATTTTCTGTTTTAAACGCAGTAATAAAGTTAGAAAAAGAATTTTCGGTTGATGAAATGAATGTATATGTATTTTTTTTAGAAATTTTCATACTAAAAAGTTAAGAAAATAAATTATCTTTTTATCTGTTGCGCTAATAAATAGATGACAGCCATTCTAACCGCAACACCATTTTCAACCTGATTTAAGATTATTGAATTGTTAGAGTCTGCAACATCACTTGTAATTTCTACACCACGATTTATTGGCCCTGGATGCATAATTACAATCTTTTTATCTAAGCCATCTAACACTTGCTGATTGATTCCAAAAAGCTGAGTGTATTCTCTTGTTGAAGGAAAATAATTCACATCCATTCGTTCGTGTTGCACGCGTAAAACGTTGGCAACATCACACCAATTTAATGCTTTTTTTAAGTTGGTTTCTACTGTTACGCCTAAACTTGTAATGTATTTAGGAATTAATGTTGTAGGTCCGCAAACTTTTACTTCTGCGCCTTGTAATTGCAATGCAAAGATGTTAGATAATGCAACTCTAGAATGTAAAATATCTCCAACAATTACAATTTTTTTACCTTTTACGCTTCCTAATTTTTCTCTAATAGAATACGAATCTAACAACGCTTGTGTTGGATGTTCGTGCGTTCCGTCACCAGCATTTATAATTTTTGCATTTACATGTTTAGACAAGAAAACTCCGGCGCCAACATTTGGATGACGCATTACAACAATATCAACTTTCATTGATAAAATATTATTGACAGTATCAATTAATGTTTCTCCTTTTGTTACTGAAGATTGACTTGCAGAAAAATTAATGATATCTGCAGATAACCGTTTTTCTGCTAATTCAAAAGAAAGTTTTGTTCTTGTACTGTTTTCAAAAAATAAGTTTGCAATGGTAATATCTCTAAGAGAAGGAACTTTTTTAATAGGTCTATTTATAACTTCTTTAAAATGATCTGCGGTTTCAAAAATAAGATCAATATCGTTTTTGTTCAGATATTTTATACCTAATAGATGGTTTACGCTTAGTTGTTTCATTTTATGAATTCTGTTCTAAATAAACTACGTCTTTTTTGTGTGTTTCTTTCCAGCAAACTTTTACTTTTTCTTGGTTGATGGCATCAACTTGTCTTCCTCTATAATTGGGTTGTATTGGTAAATGTCTGCTAAAACGTCTATCAATCAACACCAATAATTCTACCAAATTTGGTCTTCCAAAATCGTTAATTGCAGATAAACCAGCTCTAATACTTCGCCCAGAAAATAAGACATCATCAATTAAGACAACATTTTTATCTTCAATTAAAAAGTCAACTTTTGTAGTACTAGCATCAATTGGAGATTCTCTTCTTCTAAAATCATCTCTATAAAAAGTAATGTCTAGCAAGCCTAATTTTAAATCTTTAATTTTGTAATCGTTGATTAAAATATCTTTAATTCGGTTTGCTAAATAAATTCCTCTTGGCTGTAAACCAATTAAAACAGTGTTAGAAAAATCGTTATGGTTTTCGATAAGCTGACATGCTAGTCGATGTAAGATGATTTCAATTTCTTTCGAGTTTAATAATACCTTCGAGCTCATAAGAAAAATGTCCAAATTTAATTTGGAATAAATCAGTAAAACTGATAATTAATGTTAAGCAAAATTAGTGTAAATAAAAGTATCTGCAAAATTTTACTGAATAGCATTTTAAATAGGGTATTATTTTTGTTAATTAATTTGTTGAAAAGTAAACCTCTTTTTATAAAAGCACACCAAAGACTTGTAGTACTTTTAATTACGTAATACAATCAATAATTATTGATAAACTATTACAGCTTGTTTAATTGAATGGAAAGGTGAAAAGAGTTTTCTTTTTTCCTTTTAATGATAAAATTAGAAGCCTATGTCACTTTTAAAGTTCGAATCCATGTTAAAAACTAATAATGTGTATTTCTTTGACTCTGTTGAGTTTGAAGAAATAATTCAGCATTATTTAGATAACGGTAAACATTCTTTAGCAAACAAAGCAGTGAAGTTAGGCTTAGAACAGCATCCAACTTCTATCGTGTTAAAATTATTAAAAGTAGAGTTGTTGGTTTTTGAAGACAACCTACAGAATGCAACTACTTTAATAAACGAATTGGAAGCTGTTGCTCCAAATAACGAAGAATTGTTAATTCAGAAAGCAATTATTTTATCTAAGAAAGATAAACATGTAGAAGCAATACAAGCGCTTAATCAGATTTTAGCATTTACAGATGATCCCGCAGATATTTGGTCTATGGTTGGTATGGAATATTTGTATTTAGATGATTTTGAAAATGCGCGATTAAATTTTGTAAATTGTATTGATGTAGATTTTGAAGATTATTCGTCTTTATACAATATAGTGTATTGTTTTGATATGGAAAATAACCATGAAGAAGCAATTATATATTTAACTAATTATATAGATAAAAACCCATATTGCGAAGTTGCTTGGCATCAATTAGGAAGACAATACTTTGTGTTAAATAAATTTAAAGAAGCATTAAGAGCTTTTGATTATGCGGTAATTATTGATGAATCTTTTATTGGTGGTTATTTAGAAAAAGCCAAAACTTTAGAAGAATTAAAACGATACGAAGAAGCAATTCAGAATTACTTAATTACCTTAGAATTAGATGATCCAACTGCATTTGTATATGTAAGAACAGGAGAATGTTATCAGAAATTAGGTAATTTAGAAACAGCAACAAAGTATTATAAAAAAGCAGTTCATGAAGATCCTTTATTAGATAAAGCTTGGTTGTTATTAACCAATTTATTTCAAGAAGAAAAAGAATATCAAAAAGCCTTGTATTATATTAAAAAAGCCTTGCATATAGATGATTCAAATTCTATGTATTGGAGAAAATATGCAGAGATAAATTTAAAACTAAACTTTTATGGGGAAGCAATTAAAGCTTTTGAAAAGTGTTTAGATTTAGATGATCTTTCATTAGAAATCTATGTTGGATTGGCAGATGTATTGTTGTTTATTGGAGAATTTGAAGATGCTTTAAAAACAATGATAACAGCAAAAAACACCTACAACCAATTTGCTGAAATAGAATACCGTTTGTGTGGGTTGTTTCTATTAACTTCTAAAGAAAAATACGGTTTAATTCACTTAAAAAATGCTTTGGCAATAGATGCAGATTATAGATCTATTATCAAAGAATTATATCCAACAGTTTTTGATAACGAAAAAGTACAATCGATTATACAGAATTATTTAAAAGCTACGGAATAGTAGCAATAATTTTAAAAAGTGAAAACCGAGTTTGTCAGCTCGGTTTTTTTATTAATACTTATTTTTTTATCATGTATCTTTTCTAATGTTTATAATGAACCTAATTTTTCACTTCTGGTTAGGAACCAATTCAATTGCACAACTTTAATATTAGTATTTAGGTTCTTTTCTATGTAATGTTCCTTGTTCGTAGGAATAGGCCAATCTAATTAAAGTTGGTTCTGCATACATTCTGCCCAGAAATTGGAGCCCTGCAGGTAAATTCCCTTTTGTAAATCCCATCGGAATAGTAAAGGCTGGTTGCCCAGTATGCGGAGCAATAATTTGATTGTTATCTCCCAAATATTCTTTTTCAAAGAAAGCTATTCTTGCAGGTTTATTATTCCAAGTTGGATAAATAATTACATCTAGTTTTAACGAATCCATCACTTTTTCAATAGCTTCTCTAAAAGCAATTCTTCTTGGATCTTTATATGCGTTAAAACATTTCTCTTTTACATCTCCTGAACGTGTAAATTTTTTGCTTGCAGACAATAACTTATCACTTGTATATTTAGACGTGCTTCCTATTCTAATAATATCTTCAATCGTTTTTATGGTGTCGTTTTTTACATACGTTGCTAAATAAGCTTCTACATCTTTTTTAAACTCAGAACACCATTGATTTTGACGTAGTTCTGCGAAATTTGGAATTACGATTGGGTCAATAATTTTTGCACCTAAAGAATCTAAATCTACAATTGCTTTTTCAAATAAAAGGTTAATTTCTGGATCAACGTTATCTTCACTTAATTCTCTTAAAACTCCAATTCTAGCACCATTTAACCCATCTTTTTTCAAAAACTGTCTATAATTTTCAACAGTTTTTCCTTTTGAATAATTTGTAATTTCATCTTTAGAATCAATTCCTGTCATAACTTCTAGTACGCGAGTAGCATCTTCAACAGTTCTTCCCATAGGTCCAACAACATCGTTTCTTAAATATAATGGAATAATTCCTTCTCTACTAATCAATCCAAGCGTAGTTCTAAATCCAACAAGCGAATTATGTGAAGATGGACCCCGAATAGAATTTCCGGTGTCAGTTCCTAATCCAATAGTAGCAAAATTTGAAGCAACTGCAGATGCAGTTCCGCCACTTGAACCAGCAGGAACATACTCTAAATTATACGGATTTCGAGTGGTTCCTTTCGTAGAGCTTTCGGTGTGCATTGCAGAAAAAGCCCATTCTGCCATATTTGATTTTGCAATAATAATTGCTCCAGCATCAATCAGTTTTTTAATCACAAATGCATTTTCTTCTGGAAGAAAATCTTTCAGAGCCAAGGATCCTCCAGTGGTTGGAATATTTTTTGTATTGATATTGTCTTTTATGATAATTGGAATTCCGTGTAGCGGTCTTAGTTTTTTAGTTTTTTGAAATTCTTTATCTAATTCCTTAGCGATAGAAATAGCATTAGGATTTATAATAGAAACTGAGTTAATTTCAGAATCGTTCTCTTGGATTCTTTTTATATATTCCTTTACAAGAAGTTCACTATTGTAATTACCTTTTTTATAGGAATCATGTATTTGTACAATGGTAAGTTCAGATAAATTTATAGAGGTTGTCTCTTGATTTTTACAACCAATAAAAAATACAATAAAAAAAGATAGGAAAGCTGTTTTTGGATACATAATTGCTAGTTTGTTTAGAATAATACTGCTAAGTTAATTTTTTAATAACGAACTGTCAAACTAAATAATAGTACAATATAGCTATTTTCACAATTTCGTGTATCTTCGTTTTACTAAAAACCAAACAAATGAGTAGAACAATTAAAGATTTTATGGTTATAGGATTGAAAGGAATGGCAATGGGAGCAGCAGATGTTGTGCCTGGAGTTTCTGGCGGAACGATTGCTTTTATTTCTGGTATTTATGAAGAACTACTAACTTCAATTAGTAATGTAAATTTAAGTTTGCTGAAAACCTTAAAATCAAACGGAATAAAAGCAGCTTGGAAACAAGTAAATGGTTCTTTCTTAGTATCATTATTTATCGGAATTTTTATCAGTATTGTTTCTCTGGCAAAAGCCATCAAATGGTTGTTAGAAAATGAAGCTGTTTTACTTTGGTCTTTTTTCTTCGGATTAGTTTTGGCAAGTATCATTTACATTGGAAAACAAATTACAAAATGGAATGTTTTTACTTTTATGTTGTTGGTTTTTGGCGGAGGATTAGCCTATTATATCACAACGTTAAATCCCTTAGTTACAGAAAATTCTTCGTTATTATTTCTGTTTTTAGCTGCTGCTTTAGCAATTTGTGCTATGATTTTACCAGGTATTTCTGGCGCTTTTATTTTAGTGTTATTAGGTGCTTATATACCTATTTTAGCCGCTGTAAACAATAGAGACTTCACTACGATAGTTGTTGTTTTTGCTGGCGCAATCTCAGGATTGTTAACGTTTTCTAGAGTATTAAAATGGTTGTTTGTCAATTATAAAAATTACACATTAGCTATTTTAACAGGATTTATTATTGGTTCTTTAAATAAAATTTGGCCTTGGAAGGAGACCTTAACATGGCGTACAAATTCGCAGGGTATAAAAGTGCCATTCAATCAACAGAGTGTTTCTCCATTTTCTTTTGAAGACAACCAGTTGTTAGTTGCTATGGGATTGGCAGTTGTTGGTTTCGGATTGATTTTACTTTTAGAAAAATTAGCGGTTAAGAAAGATTAAAATGAAATTAGAACGCACTTTTTTGCAGAAATTATATCTTTTTTTTAAAGGATTATTAATGGGAGCTGCAAATAAAGTTCCTGGAGTTTCTGGTGGTACGGTTTCTTTTGTGTTAAGTTTTTATGAAGAACTGATTTATTCTTTTCAGAAGATAAATTTAAAGGCATTAAAACTCTTACTAAATGGTCGTTTTAAAAGTTTTTATCAATATGTAAACGGACAATTTTTACTCTTGATTATGGGTGGAAGTATGTTTAGTTATTTTAGCATTTCTTTAGTCTTAGATTACTTTTTACATCATTATGAGTTGTATGTTTGGAGTTGGTTTTTCGGAATGATTATTGGCTCTGTATTTTATATTTACAAAGATTTTGGCGATTGGAATTTTAAAAATACTATTTCATTTATTATTGGAATTTCTGTAGGAGTTGGAATTAGTTTTATGACGCCAGCTCAAGAAAATGACAATTTATGGTTTGTTTTTTTATGTGGCATTATCGGTGTTTCTGGGATGACATTGCCAGGTTTATCAGGTTCGTTTATCTTAATTCTATTAGGGAATTATGTATTGCTGTTGGTTGATTCTGTAAATGGTTTATTTACAATTGTAACAGGAATATTATCCGGAAATTTTGAGGTGTTAAACGTTCCAGAAAACATTCGGTATTTAAAAATAGTTTCTGTTTTTACCGCTGGATCTGCTTTTGGATTGGTGTCAATTTCTCATGTGTTAGGATATGTGTTAAAACGCTGGCATCAAATAGTTACTGCACTAATTATTGGTTTTATTGCGGGTTCTTTAGGGATCGTTTGGCCTTGGAAGCGTAAAGTTTTTGCAGAACAAAATGGTGAGTTTTTATTTGACGGAAAAGGAAATAAAATTATTCGGAATTTCGAACGGTTTTTGCCAGATTTTTCTAATTCAGAAACATGGTTAGCCCTTTTTTATATTATAATAGGTGTTGCATTAATTTTAGGAATAGATTATTATGATAGAAGAAAAAAAGCAAAATAACCAACGCTTATTCGGGTTGCTTGGGAAAAACATTTCGTATTCTTTTTCTAGTGGATATTTTAAAGAAAAGTTTGAAGAATTAGAGCTAGAAAATTACCAATACCAGAATTTTGATATTCAATCAATTCAAGAATTTTCAAAAATATTAAAACAAAACAGAGCTTTATGTGGAATGAATATAACAATTCCATACAAAGAAGAGATTCTGCTATGTTTAGAAGAAATTGATTCTGAGGCTTTAGAAATAGGAGCAGTAAACACAATTAAATTTTTAAAAAATGGAAAACTAAAAGGGTT
The DNA here is from genome assembly GCA_041689245.1 of Flavobacteriaceae bacterium. Taxonomy (GTDB): domain Bacteria; phylum Bacteroidota; class Bacteroidia; order Flavobacteriales; family Flavobacteriaceae; genus Polaribacter. The sequence goes on from JBDNGO010000075.1 coordinate 38,954, forward strand.
TAATACAGATGTATCTGGCTTTTTAAATTCCCTAAAACCATTGCTAAAAGCACATCATACAAAAGCGTTAATTTTAGGAACTGGTGGAGCATCAAAAGCAATTGCGTATGCATTTAAAAAGCTACATATCGATTTCACTTTTGTGTCTAGAAATCCAGAAAAAGAAAATGAAATTTCATACTCAAATCTCTCGGAAGATATTATTTCTGCTCATTCAATTATTATTAATTGCACACCTTTAGGCACTTTTCCAGAAACCAATTTGTGTCCAGATATTCCATATCAATTTATTACTTCTCAACATTTATTATTTGATTTAATCTACAATCCCGCGATCACTACATTTTTAGAAAAGGGTAAAAATAAAGGCGCAAAAATTAAAAATGGATTAGAAATGTTGCAACTCCAAGCAGAGAAATCTTGGGAAATTTGGAATCGCTAAAATTTTAGTATTAAAAAGCTAAGTTTTTTTGTCATCTTGTAATACATCCCTATATTTAAGGATTAATATAGGAACCTTAAACATTATATAAGATGTTAGATAAAAATCAGGAGAATACCGAAGATCAAGTCAATCAAACTCCAGAAGAAAATGAAGTAACACCAGTTAAAAGTCAAAAAATTAAAAAAATTAAAAAAATTAAAAAAACTAAAAAAACTGAAGAAGTAGAAGTAGAAGTAGAAGAGGAGAAAACTGCAACAAATAAAGTTGTTGAAGAGATTGAGGAAAAAGTAGCAGAAGAAGCTGAGAAAGACGAAGAGAAAAGTTCTATACCAATGTTAGAATATGAAAACATGGAGTTAGAGCCTTTGGCGAATGAGCTAGAAAAATTACTTAAAGATTTTCCAGTACAACAACTAAAGAAAAATATTGATGCAATTAAAAATGCATTTAATGCCAGATTTGGTGCGATTTTAGCAGAAAAGAAAGCAGTATTTTTAGAAGAAGGCGGTAATTCTATTGATTTTCAGTATTCAAGTCCAGTTAAAACTAATTACAACTCTTTGTTGTCTGATTATAAAAATAAAAGAGATGCTTATTATTCAGATTTAGATACTCAATTAAAGAATAATTTAGAAAAACGGCATATAGTAATCAATGATCTTAAAGAATTGATTGAAGATGCAGAGCCGAAAACGATGTATAAAAATTTTAAGGTTATACAAACAAGTTGGAGAGAAATAGGCTCTGTGCCAAGAAATAAATACAACGATACTTGGAGAAATTATCATCATCATGTAGAGCGTTTTTATGATTTATTGCATTTAAGTAACGACTTTAGAGATTTAGATTTTAAGAATAACTTAGAAGAAAAACTAAAACTAATTGAAAATGTTGAAGCACTAGCAGAATTAGAAAATGTAAACGATGCATTTAAAGAGTTACAAGGATTTCATAAAGTTTGGAAAGAAGATATTGGTCCGGTTTCACAAGAACATAGAGAAGATGTTTGGCAAAAGTTTAGTGATGCAAGTAAAAAAATACACGATAAAAGACATGATTATTTTAGATCTTTAAAATCTCAATATCAAGATATTATAGATGAAAAAGAAGTTATTATTCAATCTATTGAGAAGTACGATACTTCTAAAAATAAAAAGCATAGCGATTGGCAAAAAAGTATAAACGACATTGAAGCACTAAGAAAAGAATATTTTGATGCGGGTAAATTGCCATATAGCAAAAGCGAAGAAGTTTGGCAAAAATTTAAAGTAGCAACAAAAAATTTTAATGCTTCAAAAAATGTTTTTTATAAAAAAGAGAAAAATGTACAGCAAGATAATTTAGATAAGAAAAATGCACTTATCACTTTGGCAGAATCATTTAAAGAAAGTGAAGATTGGGAAAGCGCTACAAACACAATGAAGAAAATTCAAGCAGATTGGAAAAAAATTGGACATGTTCCAAGAAAATTTTCTGATGATATTTGGAAACGTTTTAAAGTTGCTTGTAATCATTATTTTGATAGATATCATAACAGACAAAACGATTTAAACAAAGAGCAGCAAGTTTTTATTGAAGAGAAAAAAGTATATCTAGAAGAAATTAAAAAAGTAGAAAAAGCTACAATCGCCGAAATAAATCAGTTCATTCAGAAATGGAAATATTTTGGAGACACTCCAAGAGATGTAAGACATTTAGAATCTAAATTTTATAAGCAAATAGATAAATTGCTAGAAGGTTTGTCTTTAAATAAAGACGAAATTTCAATGCTTAAATACAAAAATTTAATAGATGGATTTATAGCTCAAGGGAATGCGTATAAATTAAATTCAGAACAACTATTTGTTAGAAAGAAAATTGATGAAATCAATAAAGAAATACAACAATTAGAAAATAATTTAAGCTTTTTCTCTAATGCAAATGATGAGAACCCGTTAGTGGTAAACGTAAGAAAAAATATAGATTCTTATAAAGATGATATTAGTATTTGGATACAAAAACTAGAGTTTATAAAAAGATTAGATTATTAAATAAAATTTTAGCATAAAAAA
>JBDNGO010000076.1:0-2727 GCA_041689245.1 Flavobacteriaceae bacterium
CAGTGCCACAATTGCAGTCTTTATTGGGATTTGGAGTATCTTCATTACAACCTAAAAATGCTACTAATGTTAGTGCTAAAATTAATTTTTTCATAACTCAAAGATAAACTTAATCCGATTACCCAGTAAGGCAAAAAAAAGGAGCCTATAAAAGCCCCTCTATTTTCTTGGATATTTAGAGCCCTGGGATGTTGCTCCTCAGCATTGCACCCGTCCATCTCTAAATACTTTACAAATATACCCAGAACCTACCTAAACTATTTTTTTGGTCATCCTTATAAACCTAATTTCAGTAAAGGTTATACACACATATACTGTAAAACGTTTCGGAGTAAGGGTTATATATCGTAAACATTATAACGTATGTTTGCTATACAATAAAAAAGGAGACACCTCGACAAAGTTATCTCCTTTATAATTTCATACTGAATGAACAACAAATATATAAAAAACAAAATACCCTTAGATATATCAATAGATAGTCTAAAAATTAGAATTCCATTTGAACTTATTAAAGTATTAAATCCAAGTTTATTAGGTAAATGGATATTGCTAAATGAAGACACTGGAGAAGTAGACCCGAAAGTGTTTAAGCAAAACGCCCTCAGCTTTAGTGAGAATGGAATAAAGACAAAGTTTGGAATAGAGAAACAATACACTAAGACACAAAAGACACGTGATTTTTTAGTAATATTAGTAAACTCAAAGCTATTAAAACATAACTATTTTGAAGGTATAAACTCTAATACCATAGAGCAGCTATACAATAATCTAATGTCTTTCAATGTGATTTCAATATCGTACAAAGATTTTATAAGCGTTTCAGAGGGTACGGATATAGACATAAAAAAAGATTGTAATATTCCTATGTCTACATTTACAAAGTCTATAGACCAGTGCAGACAAATTTCTAAACCAAGCAAATTAAAGGATAGTGGATATAGGGTGTTTAGAGATAAAGATAATAAAGGTATTGAATGGAGCACACGTAAGAGCTCGAGTTATAAGTCCAAACCTTTTTTAAAGATATACCATAAGGAGACTGAGCTAAAAAATAATAGTATTGAGTTTAGTGAGGAGCATCTGGAAGGTATTGATTATACGGACATTGTAAGAATTGAAACTACAATTAAAAATGCAGCTCATTTTAGACATTTAGGTGTAAATACCAATAGCTTGAAAGACATCTTGAAGTTGAGCCAGGATACCTTGCAAGGTATAATGAGCAAGGCTATCAAACAACATTTAGAACCAAGAGTACGACAAATCAAAAAAGACAATAAATTGAAACCATTTGAACTAATTATTTATGCATCTATACTTTTGTCAATGAAAGGCGGTGTAAGTTACGAGAGTTATAAAAGTAGCGTTTTAAGTGTACTCCATAACAAGACAGAAAGGAATAGAAAGCGAAAGGTTTTAGATATGATTTATGATAGACATATTAAGGGTTTAAGTGAGGATAAAACAAGCCAGGAGAAAGACGTATTTTGGAGGTTTTTAAATTGGTCATAAAACCTACTTATGATAGTAGGGGTAAAGTACACATATATGTGTACCCTAAATTAAACCAAAATGAAGGTAATTAATCTACATAAAGCAAAAATTAAAACATACGGTACACCGTAAACAATAAACAGAACCGAACATACAAAAGATATATAATGACAAGAGGAATAAAAGCAAGACCCGACCGCAAAAGTGTACAAAGTATTGTAGTCGCAATTCGATTAAACGAATACGAGCTTGAGTCTATCATGATACACTTAGATCTAGAGCGTTCTACAAACAGTATTGGCAATTACGTGAGAGACATAGTAAAAGAACACATCAAAAAAGAGTTAGTGCCTTAAAACGTCTTAAAATGCCTTTTTACAGACGCAATACAGACGTAATAACAGAAGGTTTTAACTTTACAATAGTATGTTTGCTTAATGAGTGAATTTTGCAAGAGCTGCAGTAAGGAATTAGAGATGTATCACTCTATGAATACAACTTTTTGTGAGCATTGCAGCAAGTCAGATAAAAGAAGATTTCACCTGGGCAAGCTCTTAATTATTCTACTCTTATTGTGGCAAGGTATCTTATTCATTATAGGATATGGTTTAGAGATACAAAATAACAACTCAATAACAACTCAATAACAACTCAATAACAGAAGGAAAACAGAAGGAAAACAGACATTATCCGACACTATCCGACACCCTAAAAGGCTAAACATCAAAAATACTAACCTTCTGAAATAACTCAACCGCTTTAGATACGATATTTTTATTTGTCGTTTTATTTTGGTAAGCTAAAGTCTTAATTAATTCCAGAGTTTTCTTATCTACCTGGATAGGATATTGCACCCTTTTGGTATTGTTCTTTTTTACAAGCATAGTATTTACAAGGGTTTAAAGCTCATTGTATATTGTTATATTGTTATAACGTTCTACCATTGAGGTTCGTTAGCGACACAGAAGTTACTACCTACATGAGCATCCATCCAAATGTCTTGGTCAAAACAAAATTTCTTTTTATTATCGGTGCAATTATTTCTTATTTCTAACCAATAACATTCGCCATCAATCCCATCATTCGCAACAGTGCCACAATTGCAGTCTTTATTGGGATTTGGAGTATCTTCATTACAACCTAAAAATGCTACTAATGTTAGTGCTAAAATTAATTTTTTCATAACTCAAAGATAAACTTAATCCGATTACCCAGTAAGGCAAAAAAAAG
>JBDNGO010000077.1:0-4125 GCA_041689245.1 Flavobacteriaceae bacterium
AGTTATCTTCGCCGTTTAAAAAGTGTGAAATAAGTTTTACGAGTCTTGATCTCATTCCTCGGTATGCTTACATTCTAACGCGTCTCGCTGTCAAAACCAGTCGTCCCCTTAATGAAATAGTAAAATTAATTTTACGCAATTAAATTAATCCCAAACTTGATTTGGGAACTCATCAATCTATTTCAGAATCCCATTATTTAAAGTCATCTTATCTTTAGAACTTACTTTAAAGAATAGTTAGCAAATTTAATAATAAAAATGACAAAAATAGGGTTTGTGCATCTTTATAAAATGGAATATCTTCGAGCAAAATAAATACTTGATTAGATTATGAAGTTTGGAATCATCAAAGAACGAAAAAATCCGCCAGATAGAAGAGTTGTTTTCTCACCAGAAAAATTACAAGAGTTTCAAAAAACATTTCCAAAAACAACGATAAAGGTTGAAAGTTCTGAGGTTCGTGTGTTTTCTGATAACGATTATAAAAAAGCAGGATTTGACGTTGTAAACGATATTTCTGATTGTGATGTTTTGTTGGGTGTAAAAGAAGTTCCTGTAGAATCTTTAATTCCGAATAAAAAATATTTTTTCTTTTCTCATACCATCAAAAAACAACCATATAACAGAGATTTATTGTTAGCTGTTTTAGAGAAAAACATCGAATTGTACGATCATGAAACGATTGTAAAAGAAAACGGCGCTCGTTTAATTGGTTTTGGTCGTTATGCAGGAATTGTAGGTACATATAATGGTTTTAGAGCTTTTGGATTAAAACATGAAACGTTTAAGTTGCCAATGGCGGAAACCCTAGCAGACCAAAAAAGGTTAATTTCTGAATTGAATAAAATTAAGTTACCAGCTATTAAAATCTTACTAACTGGAAGCGGAAAAGTTGCTCACGGAGCAAAAGAAATGTTAGATGGAATGCAAATTAGAGAAGTTTCTGTTGAAGCCTATTTGACTACTAATTTTAACGAACCTGTTTATTGTATGATTGATGTGTTAGAGTATAATAAACGCAAAGACGGACAAATTCTAGACAATATTGATTTTTACAATCATTCAGACGAATACAAATCTAATTTCATGCGTTTTGCAAACGTAACAGATTATTTTATTGCCGGACACTTTTTTGGTGATGGTTCTCCGTTTTTATTTACAAGAGAAGATGCAAAATCTACCGATTTTAATATTAAATTAGTGGCAGATATTTCTTGTGATATTGATGGTCCAGTTGCATCAACATTAAGAGCATCAACCATTTCAAATCCAATTTATGGATATAATCCGCAAACAGAATCAGAAATTGATTATAAAGACCAAAACGCAATTGTGGTAATGGCTGTTGATAATTTACCATGTGAATTGCCAAAAGATGCAAGTGAAGGTTTTGGTGAATTATTTTTAGAAAATGTGATTCCTGCTTTTTATAATAATGATAAAGACGGAGTTTTAGCAAGAGCCAAAATGACGGAAAACGGAAAGTTAACTGAGCTTTTTTCGTATTTGCAAAATTATGTTGACGGAAACGAGTAGTTGGCAATTAACAATTAACAGATATCAGTAAACAGTTAGCAGTTGTTTAGAAATGAAATTTATATCTAATGAAAATAATAGTATTTAAAATCAACTTTTCTATTGCAAAACAAACAATTTTTAATTGATACTTCAAAAGCAAAAATGCCTTTTGGAAAATACAAAGGGACCTACTTAATTGATTTGCCAGAACATTATGTTGTTTGGTATAATAATAAGGGTTTTCCGGCTGGGAAACTCGGAAAAATGCTGGGTTTGGTTTATGAATTGAAACTAAATGGTTTGGAAGATATTTTAAGACAGATTAGGAAGACACACTAATCTCTTTTTAGAATTATTCCATATATAAGATGAGAAATGCCTAAAGCAAATAGAAATATAAAAGCTGAAACAGGAATGTATAAAGCCAATATTCCTAATAGAAAAATCACCATAGAGAAATAATACAATGCTGTTGTTTTACTAAAATTCAGAATGACTAATGTAAGTTCGTAGGTAATTAAAAAAACCGGAATTATAAATTGTTCAGAGCCATTTCTAAGGAAGTAAAACGCAACTACATACATTAGAATTATTAAAACAATAAGAAGCAAAAACTGGTTTCTAGAATTGGTATTCCAAACTTTATTACCTATTTTCCGTTGGTATCTTCTGTTGCCAAAAAATAAAGCAAGTAAAGAAAACAGCACTACCAATAAAGTGATGATGAATATAAATCCTTCTAAAAAATTAACAGTTAAAAATCCAAAAGGAGAAGAATCGGTACTAAAACCTTTAATAATTGTTTTTATAAATAACGTACCGATTAGAATATAGGTTCCAATAAAAATAGTAGGTCTTTTCCGTAACCTAAAATTATACGATTCGTTTTTAATTAACTTCTTATTTTTAGCCATAATTTGTGAAGCTAATATACAAAAATGAAACTAGCAGAAGCGTTTATATTAAAACAGTCTGATTTATTTCGGGCTATTTTAAACTAGAATAAATTAATAAAAAGGTGTTGCTTTCTGTTTTAGAAGAAGCGTATAATGCTAAAGAAAAAGAATTTTATAAGAAAAAATAATTGGTTAATAGTGTCAATAATAATTCAATTATAATTTGTTTACCGTTCGTCTGATGGCAACTAAATTGATAAGTAATTTTTCTAAATAGTCTAAATGCAACATGTTTGCGCCATCACTTTTTGCATTTGCAGGATCAAAATGAGTTTCTAAAAATAATCCATCAACATTATTCACAACGCCAGCTCTTGCAATAGTTTCTATCATATCTGGTCTTCCGCCAGTAACTCCAGAATCTTGATTTGGTTGCTGTAAAGAATGTGTAATATCTAAAATTGTTGGAGCAAATTTACGCATTTCTGGAATTCCTCTAAAATCAACAATCATATCTTGGTAGCCAAACATAGTCCCTCTATCAGTAATCATTACTTGCGTATTACCAGAATCAATTACTTTTTGAACCGCGTGTTTCATTGCCGATGGACTCATAAATTGTCCTTTTTTTAAGTTGACAACTTTTCCAGTTTTTGCAGCGGCAACAACTAAATCTGTTTGTCGAACTAAAAAAGCAGGAATTTGCAATACATCTACATATTGCGCAGCTCTTTCTGCGTCTGAAGCTTCATGAATATCTGTAACCGTTGGTACATGAAAAGTTTCTGAAACTTTGCGTAATATTTTCAATGCTTTTTCGTCTCCAATTCCTGTAAAACTATCAACTCTACTTCTGTTCGCTTTTTTAAAACTTCCTTTAAAAATGAACGGAATTTCTAATTTATGGGTTACTTCTAGTACTTTTTCTGCAATTCGCATTGCCATATCTTCGCCTTCAATAGAACAAGGTCCGGCAAGTAAAAAGAAGTTGTTAGAATCTGTATGTTTAATATTAGGAATTAGCTTAATATCCATCGAAAAATAATTTTAGCAAAAATACAAAATAAATATTGCTTTTGAATTCATATCTTTAGCCTTTAAATTTATAACCATGAAAAAAATAGTTACACTTCTTATTGCTTTTATGTTGATGTATTCTTGCAAAACAGAAAAGAAAAATACCAATAAAGAAATTACAGTTGATAGTATTGATACCACAACAGTTAGAAAACATTTATACACCTTGGCTTCTGATGAAATGGAAGGAAGACGTACTGGAACTCCAGGAATTGAAAAAGCTGCCCAATATATTGAGGGAGAATTCAAAAGAATAGGATTAAAAACCTATGATACGCTAACAGATTTTAGACAAAATTTTACCTTTACAGACAGAAGAAGTAAAGAAGAAGTAACAGCTTTTAATGTTGTCGGAATTTTAGAAGGAAAAAGTAAAAAAGACGAATATGTTGTAGTTTCTGGACATTATGATCATTTAGGAATTAGAAAAATAGAAGGAGAATTAGATAGTATTTATAATGGTGCAGACGATGATGCTTCTGGGGCAACTGCCGTTTTAGCGTTGGCAGAATATTTTAAGAAAAAAGGAAATAATGAACGTACAATTGTATTTGTTGCTTTTACGGGTGAAGAAATGGGATTGTTAGGTTCTAGACATTTCGGAAAAGATGTTGATGCTAGTAAATTTGTAGCA
>JBDNGO010000078.1:0-5805 GCA_041689245.1 Flavobacteriaceae bacterium
CTTCGGATTGATTACTCTATTAATCCTGAAGTCTGGAATGTTAGGCTTAGAACATCCTTTAACAAGTCTTGGCTTTTTACCAAGAATAACATCTAATAATATGGATGGTTTCAATGGAGTTTCAAACTTGTTTAATCATTTAGCAATCTATTGGATAGCTTTCGGGTTACTATTAACGATACTTTCATTTAAAATTTGGAATAGAGGAATTGGTGCGAGTTTTTCTGTAAAAATGAAACAACTTTTTACAAATTGGACAAAATTTCAGAAGTTGAGCATCTCATTTTTAATGATACTCTTTATTGGCTTCGGAAGTTTGATTTTTTACAATGTAAATATTGTTTCTGAGTATAAGAGTTCTAACGATCGATTAGATTTTAGTGAAAACTATGAACGAAAATTCAAGAAATATGAAGAAGTAGAACGATTATATCCAACGTCAATAAAGACAGAAGTTGCTATTTATCCAAAAGACAGAAGTTATACTGTAAGTGCTAATTATGTATTAATAAACCGAAGTGAAAAGCCAATATCACAAGTATTTATAACAGAAAGAAAAACATTAGATACAGCTTATATTGAAAATGCAGATTTAATAAAACACGATGCAGAATTTGGAATCTACCTTTTCAAATTTAAAAAAGCATTGCAACCACTAGATTCCGTTGTGTTTAAATTTCAATTAACAAATAAAGTTGCAGGTTATGAAGAAGATAAATCAATTATAAATAATGGAACTTATATAAATCGTTTTAGCAAGTTTGATCCAATTTTAGGGTATACAACTAGTTTAGAAATTTCAAATCCAAGAGAACGTAAAAAAAGAAACCTACCAGAACGAATAGAAGAAGATGAAAGTTCGGATGCACATATTGTAATGGAAGATGTTAAATATGAAAAAGTAAACTTTGAAACTATTATTTCTACATCAAGTGACCAAACAGCCATTAGTTCTGGGAAATTACTAAAAGAATGGACAAAAAATAATAGAAACTATTTTCATTATAAATCTATCAGAAAAATCACACCAGAAGTAGGTTATTTTTCAGCAAAGTATAAAACGAAGAAGATAAACTATAAAGGTGTTGCTATTGAGCAGTTTTATGATAAAAATCATGATTTTAATATTGATGATATTGAAGAAAGCATAAAACAAACACTAGATTATTGTCAAGAAAATTTTGGAGCATATCAATTTGATCACGTTAGAATGGCTGAAGTTCCTTCACATTGGCCTTTTGGAGGTTTTGCACATCCAGGCGTTATCAGTATGGTTGAAGATAGATTGTATTTGTTGGATGTAAGTGATGAAGAGACTTTTAATGTAGTAGTAAAAAGAACCATTCACGAAATTGCACATCAATGGTGGGGACACACATTATCTTCTAAACCAGTAGCAGGAGGTTCTTTATTAATTGAAGGTTTTGCAAAATATACTGAAGCAGTAGTCATGGAAAAAATGTATGGAAAAAGCGCTATATATACATTAGCCGAAAATGCAAGAAGTCGTTATTTTTCAGGAAGATCTTTTGCTTCTGAAATAGAACCACCAGTTTATAAAGTAGATGGGCAAAGTTATATTTCTTACGGAAAAGCATTAATTACACTATTGGCGCTTAGAGATTTAGTTGGAGAAAACCAAGTGAATAATGTACTAAAAACATTAACAGATAACCATAGAAATAGCACCAAATTAGAAGCAACTACGTTAGATTTTTTAAATGAAGTTTATAACGTTACACCAACACATCAACACCATTTAATAGACGATTGGTTTAAAAAAGTAATTACGTATGATTTAGCAATAGAAAACGCTACAACTAAAGAATTACCAAACGGAACTTTTGAAGTTACTGTAAGCGTAAAATCGAAACGCCTTGAAACTTTAGATTCTGGAGAACTAAAACAAATTTCTATTAATGAACCTATTAAAATTGGCGTTTTTACAGCACATCCATCTAATGTGAAGGATGATAGTTCGGTTTTGTATTATGAATCTAGTCAAATCAATAAAGAAATGACTGAAATAAAAATAATCGTAAAAGAAAAGCCAAGCTACATTGCTATAGATCCATACGGAACACGATCTGATGAGAATTTAGTGGACAATTTAATTACATTGTAAAATATTTTTATCAAAAGACAAATTAGATCTACAAATATTATCTAAAATAGAATCTCGATTTTAACTTGTCCTCATAAAATTTTGGTAAAACAATAGGTAAGTGGAACGTAATATTTTAGGGGGTTAGCAATACATATTGTTAGTTTATCTAATTATAAAATATTTCTAAAATTGTATTAAAAACTTCGAATCTATCCTAAAATATAGAGAAACGAGCCGCAATTGTTTCCAAAATTATATGTGAGCCTTGATTTTTTTGTTTCTTTTTTTATCAAGGAAAAAAAGAAAATAATGAAAGATTAATAGTAACAATGTTCATTGTCTATTTAACATAATATTAAAAGCACTAAACAAAGAAGGTTCAATAATAGTTCTAAATAGAACAAGTGTATAGATTATTTTAATTGGATGATCCTGTGGATGATTCGTTTAAAATAGCATTCCAATTAAAATAATTTTATACTCTTGTGGAAAGTTAACGAAAATGTATTTAGAAAAAAATTACAGCAATATTTTAATTGAATTTATAAATTTTAAAGAACTCTAAAAGGTTAGCTTTTTTTTTGGCGGTGGCAAGCGATGGATAATTGAGTTTTAAAAATGATTGCATCAGCAATTATGTTTTAAATAAACAATCGAGCGTTTGTAGGCGGCAATTTTACATAATGTCAAATTATAGCTACAAATGTTTAACGAGAAGCTTCTTATAAATCTCGTATTTAAAAAAACTTGAACAATTGTACAGAATATTAAAATTAACGATAAACAAAAACACGAATGTTTAATGACCCGAATACCAAAACTGTAATGAAAGAATAAACACTCTGGGATATTTTACATAATGTTAAATTATAGCTATCAAATAAACCTAGAGGTTAATTAGCCGTAATTGCTTTTAACATAATTGTTGACGATATAGACCTAAAGGCACTATATCTACAATTATGTGTAAATAGCCTGAAATACGGCTATACAGAAATTACTATATATTTGTATTATAATTTACATTATGTTAAATAGTTAATTTAACAATACAACCTGCTATACTTCTTGAATAAGAACAATTGGTCTCCAAACAACTTTCATTAAAAATATAAACACTTAAAATTCATCCACAAGAACCACACAACAAGCAACTAAAATGGATGTTAACAGTTGTATACACTCTTTTAAAATTTTGTCTAAAAGAGATATATAGATTCTCCTATATGTTTTTGTAATGTATCGATTGACATATTCTATTTTTATTCAACCATAATACAAAACCTTAACTGTAAATTTGCCGAATGCAAAACAAACAGCGTTCTAGAATAGAATTTATTGCTTTAATGGCATCATTAATGTCAATCGTTGCGATGTCAATTGACGCTTTACTTCCTGCTTTAGATCAAATCGGAATTGAAATCGGAATTCAAGATACTCGAGACAATCAATTATTGGTAACCATGATTTTCTTAGGATTAGGATTCGGACAATTAATTTTTGGCCCAATTTCTGACAGCTTAGGGAGAAAACCTGTTATTTATATGGGGTTTGCTTTATTTGTGATTGCTACTTTTATTTGTGTTAATGCAACAAATATAGAAACGATGGTTGTTGGTAGAATTTTACAAGGAGTCGGATTGTCTGCGCCAAGAACTATAAGTATTGCTATGGTTAGAGATAGTTTTAGTGGGAATTATATGGCTAAAATCATGTCGTTTATTGTCGTTATTTTTATTCTAGTTCCTGTAGTTGCTCCTGCAATTGGAAAAATTATTTTAGATGTATACGGTTGGAAAGCTATTTTTTACAGTCAATTAGTGATTGGAGTTTTCATTATCTTTTGGTTATGGAAACGTCAGCCAGAAACGTTACCGATAGAAAAAAGAACAAAGTTTAAATTCAGCTTATTTATTGATGGTGCAAAAGAGTTTATAAAACACAAACAAGCCATTGCTTTCACGTTAATATCTGGTTTTATAACTGGTGCTTTTATGGTCTATTTAAGTGCTTCTCAACATATTTTTCAAGACCAATACGGATTAACGGATGAGTTTCCCTACATATTTGCTGGATTGGCAATTTCTGTTGGATTCGCTACTTTTTTAAACGGAACATTTGTAATGCGATTTGGTATGCATAAATTAGTAACGGTATTTACCATACTTTTTACTTTTATACCGCTACTCTATGGAATTCTCTTTTACAATCAGCCAAATCCCAGTATTACAATCTTTTTAATTTTCTGTGGAATGCAATTCTTTGCAATTGGGTTTTTGTTTGGGAATTTACGTGCTTTAGCAATGCAACCTGTTGGTCATATTGCTGGCGTTGGTTCTGCTATTAATGGGTTTGTTTCAACAATTATGGCTGTACCTATTGCTACGTTTATCGGTAGTTATGTTACAGAAACAGCATTTCCTTTGTTTATTGGGTTCTTTATCTGCGGATTAGCTTCTTTAGTGATTTTAATTTCACTTAAGAAAAATGATGTAACTACTTATTGATAATTAAAAAGCGATTATTTCTTTTAAAATTGATTCAAATCGGTTTTTTGCCAAGTATTGCTTCTCTAATTCTTTTTCAAACGGAATTGGAGTTTCTATACTTCCAACCCGTTTTACGGGTGCATCTAGACTTTCAAAACAATTTTCTGTAATTAATGCAGAAATATCACTGGCTATTCCGCCAAATAATGAATCCTCTTGTAAAATAATTGCTTTTCCTGTTTTTCTTACGGATGTATAAATGGCATCAACATCTAAAGGTTGTAAGGTTCTTAAATCGATTAGATCTGCAGAAATAACTGGATTCTTTTCTAACGTTTCCAACGCCCAATGAACTCCAGCTCCATAACTTATAATGGTGATATCATTTCCTTCTTTTAAAATAGACGCTTTACCTATTGGCAGTGTATAATAATCTTCTGGAACTTCTTGATAAACAGAACGATATAGTGCTTTGTGTTCAAAAAATAATACCGGGTTTGGATCATTAATCGCAGAAGCTAATAATCCTTTTGCATCTGCAGGAAATGCTGGATAAATTACTTTTAATCCTGGAGTTTTTGTAAACCACGCTTCATTGGTTTGACTATGAAATGGTCCTGCTCCAACTCCAGCGCCACAAGGCATTCTAACTACAACATCAGCAATTTGATTCCAACGATAATGCGATTTTGCTAATAAATTCACAACAGGATTGAATCCTGTAGTAACGAAATCTGCAAATTGCATTTCCACCACCGATTTTACTCCATTTACAGATAAACCATAAGCAGCAGAAACAATTGCGCTCTCACAAATGGGTGTGTTTCGAATTCTATCTTTTCCAAATTGTTCTAAAAATCCATCCGTTATTTTAAAAGCTCCTCCATATTCGGCAATATCTTGCCCCATAATAACTAAATCATCGTGCTTTTCCATAGATTGTCTTAAACCATCAGAAATGGCGTCAATTAACCTAATTTTTTTTGTTTTAGAAGATGGTTTAATAATTTCTTCCTCATAATATTTAAAAACGTCATTGATTTCTGTTTCTAAATCAACTTTTATTGATTCTTCATCAAAGGCTAATTGCAAATGCTCATTAATCTCGTGTATGATATCTTCTTTAAACTGAACTTCATCTTGTTCTGTTAAAATTTTCTCTTTTCTTAAATAGGCTTGAAAATTCTCTAGCGGATCTTTTGCCGCCCA
>JBDNGO010000079.1:0-23087 GCA_041689245.1 Flavobacteriaceae bacterium
CTTTCCTTGCTCTATTGCTTGTACAACTTCTAATTTAAAAGACATCGAATAGTCTTTTTGGGTTCGCTTAATGTAGCGTGCTTCTTGTGATTTTTCCATTAGGATACTTTTTGTGTATCGCTATTTCAGGACGGGACATATACATTAAAACAAAAACTCCAGCTAAAAGCTGGAGTTTTTGTTTTAAAAAGATTGCAACTCTATAATGAGTATCTCTAACATTTCTTCTGTAAAATCTAAATGTGTAACCATTCTTAGTTTTCCATCACCCATAGAAATAAAGTGAATATTTTTTTGAGCCATTTTCTTTACAAAGTCATTTTCATCTATAGTGTCATTGGTGTAAAAAATTACAATATTGGTTTCTATTGGCTCAACGCTTTTAATAAAAGAACATGATTCTAAAATTTCTCCAATTCTTTTTGCTCTTCTATGATCATCCGCTAATCTTTCTATATGATTATCTAATGCATAAATTGCTGCTGCTGCTAAATACCCTGCTTGCCTCATTGCACCACCAAATAATTTTCTAACTCTCAACGCTTTTGCTATATGCTCTTTAGTTCCTAATAATAAAGAACCAACTGGAGCGCCCAATCCTTTTGATAAACAAATTGAAATTGTATCAAATAATTCTCCGTATTGTTTTGGGGTTTCATTTTTAGCAACCAACGCATTAAACAATCTTGCTCCATCTAAATGAAACGCTAAATTATTATCTACACAAATTTGCTTTATTTTCTTCAATTCTTCAAAATCCCAACAAGCTCCGCCTCCTTTATTTGTTGTGTTTTCAATACAAACTAAACGCGAATAAGGAACATGAATATCTGACCTACCAGAAACTGCATATGCTAATTGCTCTGAAGTAAACATTCCTCTTTCTCCGTCTATTAAATGACTTGAAACTCCTGAGTTAAAAGCTGCCCCGCCGCCTTCAAAATTAAAAACATGCGCCCATTTATCACAAAACATTTTATCTCCTGGTTGTGTATGCAATTTAATTGCTGTTTGATTTGCCATGGTTCCTGAAGGAAAAAATAAGGCATCTTCTACAACAAACATTTTAGCTGCTTTTTCTTGCAACTTATTAATTGTTGGGTCAGCTTTAAAAACATCATCCCCAACTTCAGCATTCATCATTGCTGTTAACATTGCCTTAGTTGGCTTGGTAACTGTATCGCTTATTAAATTTATATTCATTCTCTAATTGTTATTTAATCCATTCCGATTGGTGAACCATCTGGAATTTTTGGTGATTGTACTTTTTTAAATTTAGAAGGATCGTTTTTAAATGCATAAATACTTCTATCAAGCTCTTTATCATACATTAATTGAATTCCTTTAGATTTTCTAGAGCGCAACCAAGAAGCAATTTCATCTAATTTAGAATTTACAATTGCAGTCACTTGCTTATAATTATTTTGATCTGCAGCTAAATAAAATAATTGATTTAAAATCTGAACGTTTACAACGTTTTGTAATTCTTGAAAATACGTGTTTTTATACTCTTTTTTGAAAGAGTGCTTAATTACTTCATCAATTAGTTCTTCTAATCCTAATTGTGAATTATCTAAACTTTTATGCAATACTAAACGTGAAGCTCTTTGTGGGTGAAATAACAATTCTAACGTCATTTCAGATGCGGTTTCTACGGCTCCGAAAGGATCAAATTCAACACCAACTTTACTCTTAAAAGATTCTCGTGTTCTTCCGTAACCAAAAGCTCTTGGCGGAAATAAACCTAATTTAGAAGTAGGAATAGCAATTTCTTCTACATCTATTGTTTTTAAAAGTACAGAAAGTGCTTTACGCTCTTCCGAACCAGAAATTCTTTTAACTATTGTTTGATTTCCTCCTTTAATAGCATAGTTATAATCCAATCCTCCAATAACTTTAGAAACTGCTTCAGTTTGATATCTATGTAAAAAATACAACGGAACAAAAACATCTTCTAAAACAGAATATGGCTCTTTGCTTTTAATATTATCCGCAGAAAATTTATCAATAGCATTTTTTCTGATTTCTAATAAAGAATTTAATTCATCCGCAACACTTTCGCCATTATCCCATAAGTGAGCATAGGCATGAGCACTTCCGGTTGGTCTTGCATCTTGATCTGTAATAAATCGTAAACCTCTTGCAAAAGCAGAATTTAAAATGTTTTGCAATTGTGATTCTTCATTATTGATGAAATCTTGATATGAATACGCAACTGTTACTTTATCCCATTCTCCAATTCCTGTTGCATACGCATTTGAAAAATCTATTTTTCCGTTTTTTAATGAAAACTGTGGATGTGGATAATCCATTACAGATGACTTATTAATTGTGCTTGCAATATAATTATGTGCAAACCCAATTGTATGGCCAACTTCATGCGCAGCCAATTGTCTAATTCTTGCCAACGCCATTTCTAAAGCAAATTTGTCATTAGCAGTATCTGTAGCATACGGCGCTTGTAAAGCTTGTGCAATTAAAAAATCTTGTCTAATTCTTAATGAACCCAAACTTACATGGCCTTTAATAATCTCACCAGTTCTAGGGTCAGAAATACTTCCTCCATAACTCCAACCTCTTGTTGATCTATGAACCCATTGAATAACATTGTATCTTAAATCTAATGGATCTGCATCTTTTGGCAACATTTTTACTTGAAATGCATCTTTATATCCAGCAGCTTCAAAAGCTTGATTCCACCACCTTGCTCCTTCTAACAAGGCAGATCTTACTGGTTCTGGTGTTCCTGGGTCTAAATAATAAATAATAGGCTCAACTGCTTCGCTAACTGCTGCACTTGGATTTTCCTTTTCTAATCGATGTCTGTAAATAAATCTTTTAGTAATAGACTCGTTAACTGGCGTAGCATAATCCATATAAGACATTGGAGATGAACCAGAACGTGGATCATAAACTCTTGGTTTATACTTATTATCTGGTAATTCTACAAAAGAATGATGTTGATAAACAGTTACCGCACTTGCATCAGGAGTTACCGATAATAAATTTCTTCCTTTTGGATTTCCTATAAAAGTTAAGAGAACATCAAATTCTACATTCTTTTCAAAAGCTTTGGTTCTTGCTAAATTAAAAGCACTTCTAGAATTATCTACAGTATAACTACCTTCTCCACTTCTAGATAATGTATTTGAAACACCAAAAGTATCTTGCATAAAAAACGAAGTCGCATCAACTAAATACGTGTTGTCTTTTTCTTCCTTAATAACAAAACCATGTAAAACAGATTTTGCAAAAGCTTCTTTTATAGATTTTTTCTCTTCAACATTATCTGTTAAAGCTCTATAATCTTGATTTGGTTGAATTAATAAAATTTTGTTTCCTGATTTTCTAAAAAACACAACTGCTCCCCCGCCAAGTTTTCCTCTATCTAATCCTATATCATTAGAACCAACTCCTTCAGAAAGTGCATTTACATATAAGAATTCGCTTTCTAACTTTGAGATTTCTAAAAATATTTTGTCATTACTACTATCGTAGTAAAAATTAAAATAGCCTTCGTACTTCGTAACTTTTTTATTGTCTTTAAAAAATTGCGAGAAACATGTTTGCTGGATAAAAATAAATAATAATAAAATAGTAAGTTTTTTCATGGTTAAAAAATTTTCTATAAAACTATAAAATATTGATGAGAAATAAGATTGAATAAAATATTAAATCACAATTTTTAACTTATTTTTGTGAACCTATGATTACACAAGAACAAATCAAAGACATTGCTGATAGAATTTCTAAGCTCAAACAGTATTTAAATATTGAGCATAAGCTTATAGAGATTACCAATGAAGAAGAAAAAACCGTTGCCCCAGATTTTTGGAATACTCCAAAAGAGGCTGAAGCTTTTATGAAAGAGCTACGAATCAAAAAAAAATGGGTTAACGATTATAATACTGTTGTTAGTTTATTAGAAGACGTTCAAGTTTTATTAGATTTTTATTCAGAAGATGAAGTTTCTGAGCAAGAAGTTGTTGCGCAATTTTTAAAGACAGAATTATTATTAGAAGCTATTGAGTTTAGAAATATGCTCTCAGAAGAAGGCGATAATTTAAGTGCAGTTATTCAAATTACTGCTGGCGCTGGCGGAACTGAAAGTTGTGATTGGGCAGAAATGTTGATGAGAATGTATATGATGTGGGCAGAGAAAAACGGATTCAAAATCAAAGAATTGAATTATCAAAGTGGAGATTCTGCGGGAATTAAGACTGTTACATTAGAATTTGATGGGGATTACGCTTTTGGTTGGTTAAAAGGAGAAAATGGCGTACATAGATTGGTACGGATTTCACCTTTTGATAGCAATGCAAAAAGACACACTTCTTTTGCCTCTGTATATGTATATCCTGTTGCTGATGATTCTATTGAAATAGAAATAAATCCTGCTGATATTGAAATAACGACTTCAAGATCAAGTGGTGCTGGCGGACAAAATGTAAATAAGGTTGAAACCAAAGTTCAGTTAACCCACAAACCAACTGGAATCCAAATTCAATGTTCAAACTCTCGTTCTCAACACGATAATAGAGCAACTGCATTACAAATGCTAAAATCACAATTATACGAAATAGAGCTGCAAAAAAGACAAGCTGCTAGAGCTGATATTGAAGCTGGAAAAATGAAAAACGAATGGGGAAGTCAAATTAGAAATTATGTAATGCATCCCTATAAATTAGTAAAAGATGTTAGAACTGCTCACGAAACCGGAAATGTAGATGCTGTTATGAATGGAGATATAGATGCATTTTTAAAAGCATTTTTAATGTTAAACGGACAAAAAGAAACAGGTACAACTTTATAAAAAAATGATTAAAATATACCACAACCCTCGTTGTAGCAAATCTAGACAAGGTTTAGAATTGTTAGAAAAGTCAGGAAAAGAATTTGAAATTATAAAATACTTGAAAAACATTCCTAGCGATAAAGAATTAACATTTATTATAGAAAAACTTCAAATAAAACCTATTGATTTGATTAGAAAAAATGAAGCTATTTGGAAAGAGAATTATAAAGGAAAAAAATTATCCGACAAAGAAATTATTTCTGCAATGATTCAAAATCCAAAACTAATAGAAAGACCAATCGTAATTAACAACGATAAAGCTACAATTGGCAGACCTTTAGAAAATATTCAACAGATCATATAAGTGAAGAGAACAACGTTGCTCTCTTTTTTAAAACACTTTTTCTTTAAGTTTTGTATATCGATTCAGCCAAAAGAAGAATCAAAAACAAAGTAAATCACGACAAAACAATGACTTTAAAGAAGATGGAGAAGGATTTGGAAAATAATTCTATGAAATCTTACAACATAAAGAAGGGTTTGCAATTGCAAACCCTTCTTTATTAAATATATTTTTTTAAAAAAAACTACTCTTTATTTGCAGCTTTTTTAGCTTCTTTCTTTAATTTCATATTTTCCCAGATTGTACCACCAATCCAATAAGGAACAACAAATGTCAATAAGAAAATTAACAACCAAAATCCAGCAGTAAAAATAAACATGAATAATAAAAATCCTGAAAATTCTGAAAAATCTAACATTTGTGTTTCTTTTAAAATAATTAATACCACAAAAATAATACATATTTTCAATTTACACTAATAATTAAAAATTATTTTAAACAAGTATTTTTATCTTATTCTTGATAACTGATTGTGATACTTTTAGTAATTTTGTAATAGCAAGAAAAAACACAAAAATGAAATACAGAATAGAAAAAGACACAATGGGGCAAGTAAATGTTCCTGCAGATAAATATTGGGGAGCACAAACAGAACGTTCTAGAAACAACTTTAAAATTGGTCCTTCTGCATCTATGCCTTTAGAAATTATTTACGGATTTGCATACTTAAAAAAAGCTGCTGCATTTGCAAATTGTGAATTAGGAGTTTTAGTTTCTGAAAAAAGAGATTTAATTGCACAGGTTTGTGAAGAAATTTTAGAAGGAAAACATAATGATCAATTTCCGTTAGTTATTTGGCAAACTGGATCTGGAACACAATCTAACATGAATTGTAATGAAGTTATTGCCAATAGAGCTCATGAAATTGCAGGAAATGTTATTGGTGAAGGAGAAAAAACCATTCAACCAAATGATGATGTAAATAAATCACAATCATCAAACGACACGTTTCCTACAGGAATGCATATTGCGGTTTATAAGAAAATTGTAGAAGTTACAATTCCTGGTGTTGAACAATTAAAAAATACTTTGAAAGCAAAATCAGAAGCATTTAATGATGTTATAAAAATAGGTAGAACACATTTAATGGATGCTACTCCAATTACATTGGGACAAGAATTTTCTGGCTATGTAGCACAATTAAATTTCGGATTAAAAGCACTTAGAAATTCTTTAGACCATTTATCTCAATTAGCTTTAGGTGGAACAGCAGTAGGAACAGGATTAAACACGCCTAAAGGGTACGATGTTTTAGTTGCAAAATACATTGCAGAATTTACAGGAATGCCTTTTATAACAGCAGAAAATAAATTTGAAGCATTAGCAGCACATGATGCTTTAGTAGAGACGCATGGATCTTTAAAGCAATTGGCCGTTTCTTTAAACAAAATTGCAAACGATATTCGGTTGATGGCTTCTGGCCCAAGATCTGGAATTGGAGAAATCATTATTCCTGCAAACGAACCAGGTAGCTCTATAATGCCTGGGAAAGTAAATCCAACTCAAGCAGAAGCTTTAACAATGGTTTGCGCACAAGTTATGGGTAATGATGTTGCTGTTACTATTGGTGGAACTCAAGGTCATTATGAATTGAATGTTTTTAAACCAATGATGGCTGCAAATGTTTTACAATCTGCACAATTAATTGGTGAAGCTTGTATTTCTTTTGATGAAAATTGTGCTGTAGGAATTAAACCAAATCATGCAAGAATTACTGAATTATTAAATAATTCTTTGATGTTAGTTACTGCTTTAAATACCAAAATAGGGTATTATAAAGCTGCTGAAATTGCTAACACTGCACATACAAATGGAACGACTTTAAAGGAGGAAGCGGTTCGTTTAGGTTATGTTACTCCAGAACAATATGATGATTGGGTAAAACCAGAAGAAATGATTGGCAACTTAAAATAAGTTATTTATGAAGATTTAGGTTTTATTGAATTTATTAAGTAAATATTTGTAAACCAATTATCATACAATAAATTAGGATAATTTTGATATATTCTATAAATAACTGCAGCTGTATATTTAAATAATTCTAAAACATCAGAAACTAAACCAATTAGAGGTGTGTATATAATCATATATTTTTTGCAATCGACTCACCTTGTAAATACATTAAATCTTCATTAAGCTAAAATTAAATTAGTTTTCAGAAATATAATTTTTACATCGCTATTCCTATAATTTTATTTTAATTTTGCTTGTATTCTTATGACTAAGGTTTCTTCTTATTTAAAATTTATTTTAAAATCCACAAATCAACATGGAGTGCATTCTCCTTTTGTTTATAATTTAACAACAAAATGTTTTTATAATAAAAAGAATACTTCCAAAAAAAAAACACTTAAAAGGTATAGAAACACTCTTTTAATTACTAAAAACAAAATTAAAATTAC
Source organism: Flavobacteriaceae bacterium (assembly GCA_041689245.1). GTDB lineage: Bacteria > Bacteroidota > Bacteroidia > Flavobacteriales > Flavobacteriaceae > Polaribacter. Next base: position 7,601 of record JBDNGO010000079.1, read on the forward strand.
AGATTTTGGTGCAGGTTCTTCTAAAGTTTTTAAAAATAATCTAAGAGCTATAAATGAAATTGCTAAATATGCTAGAATAAATGCTAAAAGAGCCCATTTATTAAGTAGAATTACACATTATTTTAAACCGAATACAATTTTAGAATTAGGTACTTCACTTGGAATTGGAACTTCAGCTTTACATATTGGTAATCCATTTGCAAAAATTACAACTCTAGAGGGTTGCAAAAACACTGCTGAAATAGCAAAAACTCAATTCGAAAAATTTTCATTTAAAAATATTGAAGTGATTACTGGCGAATTCACTAAAACACTTCAAACACTTAAATTTAAAAACAGTCTAGACATGGTTTACTTTGATGGAAATCATCAAAAAGAAGCAACATTAAACTATTTTCACCATTGTCTTCAATTTATAAATAATGAAACCTTTTTTATTTTTGATGATATTCATTGGAGTAAAGAAATGGAAGGTGCTTGGGAAGAAATAAAAAAGCATTCGAAAGTAAAAGTGACAATAGATACGTTTCAATGGGGAATTGTGTTTTTTAGAAAAGAACAAGAAAAAGAACATTTTATAATTAGAGTTTAAATAACATTGAAGTATTACAGCTTAATCACACTTTTTAACTCGCAATTCTATAACTCTATAATTTTTAAACTCAAATATACTTTGTAACTTTGATACTTTAATTACACTTTGAAACTCACTAAATGAAAATTTACACCAAAACAGGAGACAAAGGAACAACCGCTTTGTTTGGCGGAACAAGAGTTCCAAAACATCATTTAAGAATAGAATCTTACGGAACTGTAGATGAATTAAACTCTTATATTGGTTTGGTTAGAGATCAAAATATTGATGAAAATTCTATCCATTCTTTAATTAGAATTCAAAATGAACTTTTTACACTTGGAGCAATGCTTGCAACTCCGCCAGAAAAAGAAATATTAAAAAGCGGTAAAGAGCGATTAAATATTCCGAAAATCACTTCAAAAAATATTGAAGTGCTAGAACAAGAAATTGATGCGATGAATTTAGAATTACCTCTAATGACAAATTTTATTTTGCCTGGAGGAAATCAAACCGTGTCTTTCTGTCACATCGCTAGATGTGTTTGTCGCAGAACCGAAAGATTAGCTACTGCTCTAAATGAAAATGAAGCAATCAATCCTGCTATTTTAAAATATCTGAATCGTCTTTCTGACTACTTATTTGTACTGGCACGAAAGTTGTCTAAAGACTTATCAGTTATGGAAACTCCATGGATTCCTGAAAAAGAAAAATAAGTTCTTTTATTTTATTTACAGATTTATGAAAAAAAACTTGGTTTTCTGAATAAAAAAATTATTTTTGCAGAAAATTAAACACTACTAAAATGTATTGGACACTAGAATTAGCATCTTATTTAGCAGATGCACCTTGGCCAGCAACAAAAGATGAATTGATAGATTACGCTATTAGAACAGGAGCGCCATTAGAAGTTGCAGAAAACTTACAAGAAATTGAAGATGAAGACGACGCTTATGATTCTATCATAGAAATTTGGCCAGACTATCCGACCGAAGAAGATTATCTTTGGAACGAAGATGAATATTAACAAAAAATTACATCAAAAAAGTCTCAATCGAGGCTTTTTTTTTGTTTACATTTAACATTAAATTGTAATTGCTGTCAATAAATATCAACTTATTTATTATCAACTAATTATAAATCAATATTCAATTTATAAAAATTGAATTTTAACATAGAATTCATACAATGAGCTTATTAAATTCGGTCTTAAAATTATTTGTTGGAGACAAACAACAAAAAGACTTAAAATTACTACAACCAATCGTTGAAAAAACAAACTCTTTTGCAGAAGCAATTGGTAATTTATCAAATGATGAATTAAGGGGGAAATCAGCAGAGTTTAAATCTAAAATTAAAGAAGCAACAAATTCTTTTGAAACAAAAATTACAGGATTAGAAAAAGAAGTATTATCTGCAGATATAGACAGGCAAGAAGCAATTTATACAGAAATTGATGCGTTAAAAGATCAAACTTACGAAGCATCTGAAGCTGTTTTAGAAGAATTAATGCCAGAAGCTTTTGCTGTTATTAAAGAAACGGCAAAAAGGTTTACAAATAATTCAGCAATAGAAGTTACCGCTACTCCTTTTGACAGAGAAATATCAGCCATAAGAGAAAATGTAACACTAAAAGGCGATACATCAATTTGGTCAAATAGCTGGGATGCTTCTGGTCTAAAAATTACTTGGGACATGATTCATTATGATGTTCAGTTAATTGGTGGATCTGTTTTACATCAAGGAAAAGTTGCAGAAATGATGACAGGAGAAGGAAAAACGTTAGTTTCTACTTTACCTGTATACTTAAACGCTTTAACAGGAAAAGGTGTTCACCTTGTAACTGTAAATGATTATTTAGCAAAACGTGATGCTGCTTGGATGGGACCAATTTTAGAATTTCACGGATTAAGTATTGATTGTATCGATATACATCAACCAAATTCTGATGAACGCAGAAAAGCATACAACGCTGATGTAACTTACGGAACAAATAACGAATTCGGTTTTGATTATTTACGTGATAATATGGCGCATACCAAAGAAGAATTAGTACAAAGAGCTCCAAATTATGCAATTATAGATGAGGTAGATTCTGTTTTAATTGATGATGCTCGTACACCTTTAATTATTTCTGGAGCGGTTCCGCAAGGAGATAGACACGAATTTAACGAATTAAAACCATTAGTTGCTGATATTGTTACTTTGCAAAAACAATATCTAGTTGGAGTTTTAGCTGAATCTAAAAAATTAATAGCTGAAGGAAATACCAAAGAAGGTGGCTTTTTATTACTAAGAGTTTTTCGTGGTATTCCTAAAAATAAAGCGTTAATTAAGTTTTTATCGCAAGAAGGAATCAAACATATTCTTCAAAAAACTGAAAATATATACATGGCAGACAATAATAAATTGATGCCACAAGTTGATACAGAACTGTATTATGTAATTGAAGAAAAAAATAACTCTATCGATTTATCTGATAAAGGAATTATCCATTTATCAGGAAAAACAAGTGATGATAATTTCTTTGTTTTACCAGATATTGGTGTAAAAATTGGCGAGATTGATCAAAGTAAAGATTCTGCTGAAGAAAAAGCGAAAATAAAAGAAGAATTATACAGAGATTTTAGCATTAAAAGTGAACGTATTCATACAATGAATCAATTATTAAAAGCATATTCTTTATTTGAAAAAGACACAGAATATGTAGTAATTGATAATAAAGTAATGATTGTAGATGAGCAAACGGGTCGTATTATGGACGGCCGTCGTTATTCTGACGGATTACATCAAGCAATAGAAGCAAAAGAAAATGTAAAAATTGAAGATGCAACGCAAACTTTTGCAACGATAACACTACAGAATTATTTTAGAATGTATCGTAAACTTTCTGGTATGACTGGAACTGCGATTACAGAAGCTGGGGAACTTTGGGAAATCTACAAATTAGATGTAGTAGAAATCCCAACGAATAAACCAATTAAAAGAGACGACAAAGAAGATTTAGTTTATAAAACAACTAGAGAAAAATACAATGCTGTTATTGATGATGTTACTAATTTAGTGAGTAAAGGAAGACCCGTATTAGTAGGTACAACTTCTGTGGAGATTTCTGAATTACTAGGTAGAATGTTAAAAATGCGTGGGATTTCGCACAATATATTAAATGCAAAATTACATAAAAAAGAAGCAGATATTGTTGCTGAAGCTGGTAAACCAGGTGTTGTAACTATTGCAACTAATATGGCTGGTCGTGGTACAGATATTAAACTTTCTCATGAAGTAAAAAAAGTTGGAGGATTAGCAATTGTTGGTACTGAAAGACATGATTCTCGTAGAGTTGACAGGCAGTTACGTGGTAGGGCTGGTCGTCAAGGTGATGTTGGTTCTACACAATTTTACGTTGCTTTAGATGATAATTTAATGCGTATTTTTGGTTCTGATAGAATTGCAAAAATGATGGATAGAATGGGATTAAAAGAAGGCGAAGTAATTCAACATTCTATGATTACCAAATCTATAGAAAGAGCACAAAAGAAAGTAGAAGAAAATAACTTTGGTATTCGTAAAAGATTGTTAGAATATGACGATATTATGAATGCACAACGTGAGTTTGTTTACAAACGCAGAAGACATGCTTTAGACGGAGATCGTTTAAAAATTGATATTGTAAATATGATTTACGATACATGTCAGGCTATTGTAAATGAAAACAAACCAACAAAAGATTTTAAAAATTTTGAATTTGAATTAATTCGTTTTTCTTCAATGACTTCTCCTTTTTCTGAAGAGGAATTTGAATCTATGAATGAACAAGATATAATTGATAAATTATATAAAACTATTTATGCTCATTATCAAGATAAAATTGCTAAAAATGCTGTAGTTGCTTTTCCTGTAATAAAAGATGTTTATGAAAATGAAGGTGATAAATATGAGCGAATTGTGGTTCCGTTTACAGATGGGGTAAAAAGTTTACAAGTTGTAACCAACTTAAAAAACGCTTACGAATCTAAAGGAAAAGAATTAGTAAAGGATTTTGAAAAAAATATTACGCTCGCAATTATTGATGAAAACTGGAAAACGCATTTACGTAAAATGGACGAATTAAAAAACTCTGTTCAGAATGCATCCTATGAGCAAAAAGATCCGTTATTAGTTTATAAGTTTGAAGCGTTTGAATTGTTTAAACAAATGATTGACGATGTAAATAAAGAAGTTTTATCCTTCTTATTTAAAGGAGAAATTCCCAATCAAGGAAATATTTCTGAAGCACGTAAACAAAAAAGAGAACGTTTAAATGTTAGTAAAGCTGATGTGCAAAATAGCACAGAACAAGCAATCAATAATTCTAGACAGCAATCAAACGAACCAGTGGAAACTGTGGTTAGAGAACAACCAAAAATTGGCAGAAACGAACGTATTACTATTAAAAATGTAATGAGCGGAGAAGAAAAAGAAGTAAAATACAAACAAGCTATTCCTTTAATTGACAAAGGTGAATGGGTTATCACTAAATAATTTTATTTATGAAAAAAGCAATTCCGTTTATATACATCATCGTTGGTATCAGTTTTGTTATTAAAGGTTTTTATGCCGTTTTTTACGAACAAGAAATTTACTATTTAATTTTCTCATTAAAAACTGAAAGTAAATCTATCTACATTTTATTTAATTTGCTTTTTGGAGGATTAATTTTATATAGTGGAATTGGAAGATTGAAAAACCTTAGAAAGTAGCCCTTTCTATATATAACAAAAACGCCACTACTTCCGTAATGGCGTTTTTATATTTTAAAAAGAAACTACTTACATATTCTTGAAATCTGTATCCATTTTTAAATAATCTAAAAACTCTTGTTTAGTTTCTTTATTTTTAAATTTTCCTCCAAATTCTGCAGTTACAGTACTACTTTCTATATCTTTTATTCCACGAGAATTTACACATAAATGCTTTGCATCAATTACACAAGCAACATCTTTTGTTCCTAATGCTTCTTGCATTGCTTGAACAACTTGCATTGTTAAACGCTCTTGAACTTGTGGTCTTTTTGCGTAATATTCTACAATTCTGTTCATTTTAGATAAACCAATTACTTTTCCGTCAGAAATATAAGCAACATGTGCTCTACCAATAATTGGTAATAAGTGATGCTCGCAAGTAGAATATACAATGATATTCTTCTCCACTAGCATTTCTCCGTAATTGTAATTATTCTCGAAGGTAGATGCTGTTGGTTTATTTGCTGGGTCTAATCCCATAAATAATTCGTTTACAAACGCTTTTGCAACTCTTTTTGGAGTTCCTTGTAAACTATCGTCTGTTAAATCCATTCCTAAAGTTTGTAAAATATCTTTTACACTTTTTTGGATCCTTTTAATTTTTTCTTGGTTAGAAATATCAAACGCATCGTCACGTAAAGGCGTTTTTGCCGATGTACCAATGTGGTTCTCTCCTATTTCATTAACTCTCTCGTCATTCATTTTGCTATTCACTTCAAACATTTCTTTCTTTAGTTAGAATGCAAATTTACGTGTTTGCAACGTATTATTTTAATTTCTCTATAAATTAAAACTATAATTCTATTATTTTTTTATTATTATCTCGTCATCTTGATCGCTGTCGAAGGTTGGGCGTTCGAGCGGGCTTTACGTTATATCTTTTTTTACTGTCATTGCGAAGTTTACTTTTTTGTAAACTGTGGCAATCTCATAATAAAAAAGAGATTACTTCGTCATACTTCCTCGTAATGACAATCTTTAAAAAATTAAAAAAAGGATGTCACTGCAATCCCTAACGCAAGCGTACTTGCCAACTTCTGTCATCTCTGCGAAGGCAAGAATCCATAAATGCGTTCGTATAGATTCCTGCATTCGCAAGAATGACAAACTCTTATAACTTAGTCTTTTCAATTAATTCTTCAACAGAAAGCAAAAACTGTTCTCCTTTATATTTAACAATAAACTTATTGTCTTTCATATCAGAAACTACAAATTCAATTTCTCTATTTGTAGCATATTTCCATTGTTTCTTTTGATGTTTATTACTTGTTGCAACATCTGGATAAAATTCTGATTTTATACTATTGTTTCGTAAGCTTTTAATAGCTTTCATTTTTAACAACGATTCTTCATCAGTAAAATTTAAAAACAACACTTTTGGCTTTGGAAATTCAACTACTTTAAACAATCCTAATTCTTCTAATACCAAATAAATTCTATCTAATCCAAAAGAAATTCCGACTCCTGAAACATCTGGCAACCCAAAGATCCCTGTTAAATCATCATATCTCCCACCACCGCCAATCGAGCCCATTTTTACTTTTTTTGGTGCCCCAACTTCAAAAATTGCTCCGGTATAATAATTCAATCCTCTTGCTAACGTTACATCAACTTCTAAAGTTGCAGATTGTAATCCTAAGATTTCAATTGAATTGCACACAAAACGCAATTCTTCTACTCCTTTTAATCCTTCTTCTGATGTTTGCAACATCATTTCTAAAGAACTTAACTTGTTCGTATTTGAGCCAGTAAAATCAAACAATAGACTTACTTTTTCAATAGCCTTTTCTGTAATTCCTTTGGAAATCATTTCTGCTACAACGCCCTCTTTACCTATTTTATCTAACTTGTCTAAAGCCACCGTAAAATCGGTTAATTTTTCTTTTGCACCAATGACTTCTGCAATTCCAGATAAAATTTTTCTGTTATTAATTTTGATAGTCGTTCCTTGTAAACCTAACTTACTAAAAACGGCATCATACAATTGAATAAATTCTACTTCTTGCCAAAGCGATATACTTCCTACAACATCTGCATCACATTGAAGAAACTCTCTAAAACGACCTTTTTGCGGACGATCGGCTCTCCAAACTGGCTGAATTTGATATCGTTTAAACGGGAATGTAATTTCGTTTTGGTGTTGTACAACATAACGTGCAAAAGGCACAGTTAAATCGTAACGCAATGCTTTTTCTGAAATCTGTGGAGTTACTTTTGAACTGTCTTTTCTAGATAAAAGTTTATCATCAGCTTTAGATAAATAATCTCCAGAATTTAAAATCTTAAAAATCAAACGATCCCCTTCTTCACCATATTTCCCCATCAACGTAGAAGAGTTTTCAAAACTCGGCGTTTCAATGGGTTGAAATCCGAACGTTTCAAAAGCAGCTTTTATCGTATTCATAATATACGTACGATTGGCTATTTCTGTTGGCGAAAAATCTCTTGTTCCTTTTGGAATGCTTGGTTTCATATAAATAATTATGACTTATGAATTTTAAATTATGAGTTACACACTCAAAATCTAAAAACTTATAATTTTAAACGTTTGTTTTATTCTGTTCTTTCTGTCATTCCTGCGAAAGCAGGAATCCACTTTTAATTAAATTACTAAGTATAGATTCCTGCTTTCGCAGGAATGACAAACAGTTTTAAAAAGTAATTTACTAATAAGAGAGAAATACTTAAATCCGCTGCGCGGACAAATATCGTGAAAAAGTTAGACTTTTTTGGGTGTTGTAAAGGTTTTATTTCTTCTTTGTAAACTATAAATACTTGCATTCAATTCAAAACCTAATAATAGAATAATTGCGTTTAACCACACAAACAACATCAATATTAATAAAGTTCCGATTGATCCGTACAATTCGTTATATTTAGAAAACTCGATTACATAAATGCGAAATAAGTAAAACGTAAAAAAAGATAAAAAGGTGGTTAATATGGCTCCAGGAGAAAGAAATTTAGAATGTTTACCTGATTTTGTTCCGTAATGATACAACATAGAAACAATGGTAAAAACCATCACAAAAAATAAAAATCCTTTGCCTATTTGAAGCCAGAAAATATCATTCTCTAACCAACCTCTTTCTTTTAAATTATCTAATCCTATTTGATAAAAAATAGTCAACGCCACCGTTACCACTAAGAAAAAAGCCATTACCAGAGAAACTCCTAATGAAATTAAATAGGCTCTTACAACGTTTCTTACTTCTTTTACATGATACGAATATTCAAATCCGCCAAAAATAGCGTTTACCCCATTTGTCATTAAAAAAATGGACACTAAAAATCCAAAAGACAATAAACCTGCTTGTTGGTTTTTTGTAATATCTTCAATCACTAATTGACTTGCTTCAAAGGTTTTTGGTGGTAAAATTTCTGAAATTAATGATAGTAATCCATCTTGAAAACCATCAATAGAAATATATGGAATTAAGGTTAGTACAAATAACAAAAAAGGAAAAATTGCCATAAAAAAGCTATATGAAATTCCGCCAGCTCGCGTTGTTAAAGCTCCTTTTACAATACCAATGATATACATTTCTATCAGGTCGTAAAAAGACATTCCGCCTAAACCAGGAATTTTTATCTTTTTACCAAAACGCAACAAAATGTTGATAATGGGAATTTTTTCAAGTTTGTCTTCTATTTCTTTTGACATTTATTTATTTGCAAAGTAGCAGAGCTACAAAGGCTCAAAGTTAAAAATAGTTTCAAAGTGGCAACGTTTTAATTGTGTTTTGATTTTATACTTCTTATAAAACTTGATAACATTCTTTCAATTTCTCTAGATAACTCGTATAATTCATCAAATTTTTTCTTCTTGATATATTCTAAATTATAAGCAATTTCTAATTGAGTTTGTAATTCAAAAAGTGGCAAAGTTAAAATTAAGTGCCAAATGACAAAGTTAACTTTTATACTACTTTATCACATTCTTACTTTGTTACTTTGAGCCTTTGTTACTTTGTCACTTTGCAACTCGCAACTCTGTTACTCTATTTTAACTCCATATTTAACCAATAATCCAATAACATTTTCTTTAGAAAACTGTGCTCCTTTTAATCGGTTATTTTCTGGATTAATGGTGAAATTTACAGAAGTGATAAAGTTAGCTTTTTCTAAATTGGTTTGCTCAAAAATTGCCCCTTTTAAATCGCAAGTATCAAAAACACAACTTGATACATTTGCTTCTGTAAAATCTGCTTCTTGTAAAGTACAATTGGTAAAAATAGTTTTTGGAATTTTTAACTGATAAAACGAAGAAAAATTTAATTGACATTCTTTAAAAATCATTTGTAATAAAAACGAATCGCATTCATTAAATTTCACGCCAATCATTTTACAATTGAAAAACTGCACATCTTTAAAAGCAGTCTCTTTAACAACTGAATTGCTAAAATTACAATCGATAAACTCACTTTCTACAAACTGAATATTTGAAATATGTATATTCTCAAAATTACAATTCGTAAATGTGCAATTGTCATATTCTCCTTTTTTGATTTTCGTTTTGGTAAAATCAATTTTTGAATAGATTTCGCTATCAAAGTAATTATCTGTCATATTTTTCTTTTGAAGTAACAAAGGCTCAAAGTTGCAAAGTCTCAAAGTTTAAACGCTTATTAACACTTTGCGGCTTTGCAACTCTATTCAACTGCTTTTAGACTCAAATCCATATTATACACCGAATGTGTTAATGCGCCAGAAGAAATATAATCTACGCCACAATCTGCATATTTTCTGATGGTTTTTTCGTTAATTTCTCCAGAAGATTCTGTTAAACAAGTATCTCCGATTAACGCAACTGCTTTACGTGTATCTTCATAATTAAAATTGTCTATCAATATTCTATAAACGCCACCACAATTTAAAATTTCTTGAATTTCTTCTAAATTTCTTGCTTCAATAATAATTTTTATATCAATCTTGTTTTCTGTTAAATATGCTTTTGTTTTGTTGATTGCTTGTGTAATTCCACCAGCAAAATCAATATGATTGTCTTTAATCATAATCATATCATACAACGCAAAACGATGATTTTCTCCGCCACCAATTTTCACTGCCCACTTTTCTATGGCTCTAATTCCTGGAGTTGTTTTACGAGTATCCAACACTTTGGTTTTTGTTCCTTTTAATAAATCAGCAAAAAAACGCGTTTTTGTAGCAATTGCAGACATGCGTTGCATAGAATTCAATACCAACCGTTCTGCTTTTAATATAGACTGGGAAGATCCTGAAACATACAAAACAACATCTCCAAACTGCACTTTTTCTCCGTCTTGTATCAATATTTCAATTTGTAAATCAGCATCTATTTGTTTAAAAATCATTTTTGCAAAGGCAACTCCGGCTATAATTCCGTCATCTTTTACTAATAATTTTGCTTTGCCTTTTGCATCTGTAGGAATACAAGAAAGTGACGTATAATCTCCTTCTCCAATATCTTCTCTAATTGCATTGGTTATAATGATTTTTAATTCTTTTTCAAATTGTTCTTTTGATATCATAGAATTGTATTGTGATGTAAAAATAGGAATGATTTTCAACTTTTTGTCTGTTCGAGTGAATTTATGAGTTAAAAACGAATAAATTTGTATCGAGAACAAATTAACAATGAGACTTCTCGATACAATTTTCTCATAAAATCGAAAATCCCTCGAAGTGACAAACGTAAAATAAATATGAAAATTAAACTTTTAGCAATTGGAAAAACGGATGATAAAAACTTGCATCAATTAATTGAAGTATATCAAAGTCGGTTACAACATTATATCAAATTTGAGTTGGACCTTATTCCTGATATTAAAAATGTGAAGAACTTGAGTGAAGTTCAGCAAAAAGAAAAAGAAGGCGAATTAATTTTAAGCAAACTACAAAATACCGATCAATTGATTTTATTAGACGATAAAGGAAAGCATTTTACTTCTATAGAGTTTTCTCTGTATTTACAGAAGAAAATGAATGCTGGAATTAAACAATTGGTATTAGTAATTGGTGGCCCTTATGGATTTTCTGATGCTGTATATAAAAAAGCAAGTGGAAAAATTTCATTATCAAAAATGACATTTTCCCATCAAATGATTCGTTTGTTTATTGTTGAACAACTCTATCGCGGATTTACCATTTTAAAAAATGAACCATATCACCATGAGTAAAGCTCATTCTAACTCTTCCCAAGGGAAGAAAATCTAAGTGATTTAAATATTAGATAGTTGAATTTATAAAAATCTGTGAAATTCATGTCTTAACTTTTGTAACTTTGAATCTTAAAAACTTTGCAACTAAAAAACAATGAAACTAGTTTTCGCAACAAATAATCTAAACAAACTTTTAGAAGTTCAAAAAATGTTACCCAATTCAATTGAATTGCTAACACTGAAAGATATTAAGTGCTTTGAAGAAATTGATGAAACGGAAACAACGCTTGAAGGAAATGCAAAATTAAAAGCAGATTACGTAACTAAAAATTTTGGTTACAATTGTTTTGCTGATGATACAGGTTTAGAAGTTGAAAGTCTGAATAATGCTCCAGGTGTTTATTCTGCGAGATATGCAGGAAAAGAAAACAATGCTGATAAAAATATGCAAAAACTATTAACTGAATTAAAAAACAACTCAAATAGAAAAGCGCAATTTAGAACAGCAATTGCATTGAACTTAAACAATGAAAAAATTTTATTTGAAGGAATTTGCAAAGGAGAAATAACAACCGAAAAACAAGGAGAAGAAGGTTTTGGTTATGATCCAATTTTTAAACCAAACGGATTTAAAAACTCATTTGCAGAAATGACATCCGAAGAAAAAAACAGTATTTCTCATCGAGGAAATGCTATTAAAAAATTAGTAACATTTTTATCAGAATATAAAACTTAAATTTGTCTCCTCGAGCATTATTGAAAACTAAAAGGTATTTTAGTTTGAAGATAAAAGCGCAGCTTTCGAGAGGTCATTAGATCTCGACTGCACTCGACCTTACATTTCTCTTTAAATGAAACAAAAAAAATACACAAAGCAATTTATTATGCTACTAGTTTTAGTTGTAGCATTATGTTTTGTAAACATTAGTTTTGGTTCGGTTTCTATTCCTTTTAAAGATATTTTTGCTGTTTTTTTAGGAGATGAATCTGTTAAAGAAAGTTGGCAAACAATCATTCTAAATTTTAGATTACCTAAAGCAATTACGGCGATTTTAGTTGGCTCAGGATTGTCTATAAGTGGTTTACTAATGCAAACATTGTTTAGAAATCCGTTAGCAGGTCCATTTGTATTAGGAATTTCTTCAGGAGCAAGTTTAGGTGTTGCATTACTAATTTTAGGTTCCTCTTTTTTTGGGGGATTTGTTTTTCTTGAATATACTAATTGGTCTATTGCAATTGCATCAAGTTTAGGTTCTTTTTTAGTATTATCTGCAGTAATTATAGCTGCAAACAAAGTAAGAAACACCATGTCTATTTTAATAATCGGATTGATGTTTGGAAGTTTTACCGCTGCAATAATTAGCGTATTATCTTATTTTAGTGAAGCGCAACAAATACAACAATATGTATTTTGGAGTTTTGGTAGTTTAGGAAATTTATCTTGGGATGAGTTATCGATTTTTATTACTATTTATCTAATTGGTTTTGCGGGTGTTTTTGCAATTATAAAACCTTTAAATAGTTTTTTATTAGGAGAAAAATATGCCAAAAGCTTAGGAATAAATATCAAACAAAGTAGAATTATTATTTTAGTAATTACCAGTTTACTTACCGGAGTAATTACTGCTTTTTCTGGTCCAATTGCCTTTATTGGTTTAGCTGTGCCGCATATTGCAAAGTTAATTTTTACAACTTCTAATCATAAAATACTGATTCCTGCTACAGCAATTACAGGTGCAATTGTGTTGTTAATTTGTGATATTATTGCACAATTGCCAACATTAGAATATACCTTACCAATTAACGCAATTACTTCTTTATTTGGTGCGCCAGTTGTAATTTGGTTATTAATCAGAAAAAAGAAAATATACGTTTAATTGAAAACCTCTAAGAAACATATCGTATTAGAAACCAAAAATTTAACTATTGGTTATCAGCAAAAAAAAGCTAAAAAAGTAATTGCTGAAAATTTAAACTTGTCTATAGAAAAAGGAAAGTTTATTGCGTTATTAGGGAAAAACGGAATCGGAAAATCAACTTTATTAAGAACAATTTCTAAAGTTCAGGAGCAATTATCTGGAGCTGTTTTTTTAAATAACAAAAACTTAAATGAGTATAGTAACAAAGAATTGGCTACTAATTTAAGTTTGGTGTTAACTGAACGTTTACCAGAAAGTCAATTAACTGTTTTCGAATTAATCGCTCTAGGAAGACAACCTTATACAAATTGGGTTGATAAACTTTCAGAAAATGATATCGAAAAAATTAACCTAGCAATTCAACTTACAGAAGTAGAACATTTAAAAGATAATCGCTTTTATGAATTGAGTGACGGGCAATTACAACGTGTATTAATTGCAAGAGCTTTGGCGCAAGATACCGATGTAATTATTTTAGATGAACCTACTGCGCATTTAGATATGCATCATACCTATAAGATATTCCAACTCTTAAAAAACTTAGTAGAAACAACTCAAAAAACAATCATTATTTCTACGCATCAAATTAATTTAGCTTTAGAAATTGTTGATGAGTTAATCATTATGAATTCCGATGAAGTATTTAGTGGCAAAACAGAAGATTTGATTGAGCAAAACAAGCTCGAAAATCTATTTCCTAAAGAAATCTTAAATTTTAACAAAAAATTACGACAATTTACAATTAACAAAGACAGTTAGTTTTTTTATATTTGGTGTTAACGTTTGTTAAAAACTAACGAATCAATACCCTTTATAAAGATTATCCAATGAAAAAATTAATTCTCTCTGCTAGTATCGTAGCTTTATTAGCTTCTTGTAGTTCTAGTAAAAGCGCGTCTAATATAGATCCAAATGTAGATTATGCAGAAAAATATGCAGCATCAATCACAGAAACTGATTTAGCGAAACATTTATTTATTTATGCTTCTGATGAATTTGAAGGTAGAAATACTGGAGAACCAGGACAGAAAAAAGCGGCTGCTTATTTAAAGAAATTTTATGTAGATCAAGGAATTGTTTCTCCTTTAGGTGGCGATGATTATTACCAAGAAGTTCCTGCTGCTTTTTTAAATAAACGCAAAGGAAAAACCCCATTAAAAGATTCTGAAAATGTAGTTGCCTATATTAAAGGTTCTGAAAAACCAGATGAAATTCTGGTTATTTCTGCACATTTAGATCATCTTGGAGTTCGTGATGGAAATATTTATAACGGAGCTGATGATGATGGCTCTGGTACAGTTGCTTTATTAGAAATTGCAGAAGCTTTTCAAAAAGCTGTTAAAGACGGAAAAAGACCAAAACGTTCGGTATTGTTTTTACACGTAACTGGTGAAGAAAAAGGATTATTAGGTTCTAGCTTTTATGTTCAAAATCCGATTTTTCCTATTGCAAATACGGTTGTTGATTTAAATATTGACATGGTTGGTCGTATTGACCCAAAACGTGAAGGAGAGAGAAATTATATTTACTTAATTGGAGCTGATAAATTAAGTACAGAATTACATGAACTTTCTGAAGCTGTAAATGCTAAATACACAAAAATTGATTTAGATTACAAATACAATGATGAAAAAGATCCTAATCGTTTTTACTACAGATCAGATCATTATAACTTTGCAAAATACAATGTGCCAATTATCTTTTATTTTAATGGTACACACGCAGATTACCATCAACACACAGATACTCCAGATAAAATTAACTACGATTTGTTAGAAAACAGAGCTCGTTTAGTTTTCCATACAGCTTGGGAAATTGCAAACAGAGAAAACAGATTGGTCGTTGACAAACCTACGGAAGTAAAAGAATAATATTTCTTTTTTTTAATATTAAAAAACCTTGCAATTTGCGAGGTTTTTGTTTTTTATAATATGTCCCGTCCTGAAATAGCGATACACAAAAAGTATCCTAATGGAAAAATCACAAGAAGCACGCTACATTAAGCGAACCCAAAAAGACTATTCGATGTCTTTTAAATTAGAAGTTGTACAAGCAATAGAGCAAGGAAAG
>JBDNGO010000080.1:0-27150 GCA_041689245.1 Flavobacteriaceae bacterium
GTCTTTCCTTGCTCTATTGCTTGTACAACTTCTAATTTAAAAGACATCGAATAGTCTTTTTGGGTTCGCTTAATGTAGCGTGCTTCTTGTGATTTTTCCATTAGGATACTTTTTGTGTATCGCTATTTCAGGACGGGACAACACCTAAATATAAAAAACCTCGAGAACCTCTCGAGGTTTTTTTTGTGGAATGATTTTTGTTTTATAAAAAGAATAATCAACTATCTTTAAGTTATGAAAAAAACTATTTTTCCGTTTCTTTTTTTATCAATCTTTACGATTGTATGTTTTGGGCAAGAAAAGAAATCGCTAGACTCTTCGTATGTTAATTATTTTAAATTAACGAGAGAAATACCCTATCTACACTTAAACAAAACCAACTTTATTAAAGGAGAAGAAATTTGGTTTCAAGCCTATATTTTAAATCAGAAAACTAAAAAATTACACAACCACACAACTAATTTGTATTGTTCAATTTATAACGAAAAAGGAGAGCATATTCTGTCTAGATTACTTTTTGTTAAAAACGGAATTGCTTCTGGTAACATAAAAATTGATTCTACATTTACAGACAACACCTATTATATAAAAGCATCCACCAATTGGATGCGAAATTTTGAAGAAGATGAGTCTTTTAGTCAAAAAATACATATTATTGGAAATAAAAATTCTACAGAAAACATTGTTGAATCTGACAGTAATTACGATTTACAATTATTGCCTGAAGGTGGTCATTTAGTAGAATCTACAAATTCTGTAGTTGGCATCATCATAAAAAATAAAAAGAACAAAGGCGTTCAAATAAAATCTGGTGTTTTATTAGATGACAAAAATAATGTTATAAAACCTATAAACACCAATCAATTTGGGCTGGGAAAAGTCAGTTTTTATTATGAAGCTAACGCCAATTATAAAGTTAAAATTAAAACGCTAGATGATGAAGAAATCATAAAAAATATTGAGCCTGCAAAGAAAATTGGAATTACACTTAATGTTGTTAATCCGAATTCTACAATTATTAAATTAACGATGCAGACCAATAAAGAAACGTTAAAAAATGACGTTAATAGTAATTATTATATTTACATACACAATACCTCTTCTATCATAAAAAGTTCATTTTCTTTAAAAGAAAAAACGTATGCTTATAATTCATTTTTATCAGTTAAAAAACTTCAAAAAGGGTTAAATATCATTACTGTTTTAAATGATAAAATGCAACCTATTTTAGAACGAGTTTTTTTTAATAATGATGATAGTTTGTATTCTGATGTTACCTCTAAAATAACTTCTATTTCTAGAGATTCATTAACGATAAGCCTTCACAAAAATGATACTCAAAAGCATTTTCTGAGCGCTACATTTTTACCAGAAAGCACCAAAAGCTACTCTTTAGAAAACACAATGTATTCTAAGTTTCTTTTAAAACCTTATATAAAAGGAGATATTGAAAACAGTTCGTATTACTTTAAAAATACAAATAGAAAAAAATTAGCAGATTTAGATTTATTGTTATTAACTCAAGGATGGAGTAAATACAATTGGTATAACATATTTAATGCTACTCCAAAAGAGATGTTTAACTTTGAAAGAGGAATAACTGTAAAAGGTGTAGTAAACATGAATAACCTAAAAGATAATTCAAGTATTGTGTTGTTTTCTTCTAACAGTGACCTTTTACTCTCTGCTCCAGTAATTAATAATAAATTTTCTTTTGATAATATTTATTTATTAGACTCTAGTAATGTTAGTTTCTCTATCCAGAATAAAAACAAACTTCTTAAACCAAAAATTTATTCTAATTTTTTACCAAGAGTAAACACCAATCCTATTGCTGTAAACAACCCTTATAACTCTGATGAGCTTAACATCAACTTAAAAAATTTTATAAAAGAGCGTATTATTTTAAAAGAAGTTCAAATAAAAGGAAAATCAAAATTAAAACACAAACCTAGAATTGCTGGTTCTTACCAAACCTTTAAAGTTTCAGACGGCTTGATTCCTAAAAGAGCAAACATTCTTGATTTTTTAAGATCTAGAGGTTTTGCAGTTAACGCAGATAATACTCAAGATGCTGAAATTTCTACAACTAGAGACAAAAGCAGGGGCCCAGAGAGCATTTTAGTTGGTGGAGATAACAATCTTATAAAAACCCCAGGAATTACAGCAGATTTTACAAAAGTTTTTTTAGATAATTCACAAATTGTTAGTCAATATGATAATAGCTTATATTTAATTAGAGATTTAAATGTTGAGGATTTTGATGAAATACATTATTCAAAATCTTTTGGTGGAGAAATTTATTTATTTACCAATCCACTTAGAAGAGGTGTTAACAAAAAAATATTTCAAACAAATAAATTACCTATCGGGTTTTCTAAATCAAAAGAATATTATCAACCAAAATACTATTCGACTTCAACAGATATTTTTAACAATTATGGTGGGATTTTCTGGAAATCGAAGATTGTTTTAGACAAAGACAATTATACTTTTAAAATACCTCATTTAAATCAAAAAAGTATTCGTTTTTATCTAGAAGGAATTGCAAGTGATGGCTCAATTATTTTTGAAGAAAAAGTAATACCTATTAAATAGTTTATTTATCCTTTTTTTGTCTTTTTAAAATAGCGGTTTAGTTAACTATTACAAAGGAACTAATTTAGACTTCTTGCAATTGCATAAATTATCGTTTCTTTTTTTGGTCCAGAAAAAGCTACAAATAAAATGATAATAATTATATCCTTCAATAACTCTTGCTATATAATTTTACAGACATCTCTTCTTTCTGCTGCACACTAGTAACATTATAAGCGAAAAAATTTAAAACCGAAACTATTTGATTTGCAACTTAAGTTGTAATTGGCGCACATTGAAAACCAACATCTTTTACTTGATATAGCAAAAAATATGTTACAAAAAATTTAACTAAAAAAAGGGTACTACTTTTATACTTATTCAAACCAAAATTTATTTATTTTTGCACCAGGAATAACCGAACTTAACAAATTTAAGTAATTTCAATTAAAACAACATGCAACTAAATAATTTAAAACAGAATATTTCTTTAATAATTGATAGCTCAAATACGAAAGAAAACAAACTACAAGCAATTTGCAATTATTTAGAATCAGAAATATCTTATTATGATTGGGTTGGTTTTTATTTTAAAAACGGTGATAAAGAAGAATTGAAATTAGCTCAATTCACTGGCGAACCAACAGATCATGTTATTATTCCGTTCGGAAAAGGCATTTGCGGTCAAGTTGCCGTTAGCAATCAAAATTTTGTGGTACAAGATGTAACTGAACAAAGCAATTATATTTCTTGTGGGTGGAAAGTTAAATCTGAAATTGTAATTCCGATTTTTGTAAATGGAGAAAATATTGGTCAAATAGATATCGATTCTCACACGGCAAATGTATTTACAGAAAAAGACGAGGAGTTGTTAGAATTTACATGCAAAGAAGTTTCTAAAATAGTATAATATGTTTTTTACTGATTTTCTTTAAGTAAAAAATCTATTGTTTTAACCTTAGATATTTAGTAGCTTTGTGTGCTTAACAACTCCATAAAATGACCAGCACAAAAACTATTAAATCTGCATTAATTTCTGTTTTTCATAAGGACGGATTACAGCCTTTGGTTGAAAAATTGAACGAACAAAATGTAACTATTTATTCTACTGGTGGAACCGAAAAATTTATCAAAAATTTAGGAATAAATGTAATTCCTGTAGAAGATGTAACTTCATATCCTTCTATTTTAGGTGGTAGAGTAAAGACGTTACATCCAAAAGTTTTTGGCGGAATTTTAAATAGACAAGATCATGATGGTGATATTTCAGAAATGGAAGAATATCAAATTCCGCAGTTAGATTTAGTAATTGTAGATTTATATCCTTTTGAAAAAACTGTTGCATCTAAAGCAACAGAACAAGATATTATTGAGAAAATTGATATTGGCGGAATTTCATTAATTAGAGCAGCAGCAAAAAATTTTAAAGACACTGTTATCATTTCTTCAATGGAACAATACAATGATTTCTTATTATTGATTTCTGAAAGTAATGGTTCAACAACACTTTCAGATAGAAAAAAATTAGCTGCTAAAGCTTTTAATATTTCATCACATTACGATACCGCAATTTTCAATTACTTCAACAATCACGAAGAACCTGTTTTAAAAATCAGCGAAACTAAAGGTCAAGTTTTAAGATATGGAGAAAATCCGCATCAAAAAGGGTTTTTCTTTGGTGATTTAGAAGCAATGTTTGATAAATTACATGGAAAAGAATTAAGCTACAACAATTTATTAGATGTTGATGCAGCTGTAAATTTAATGCTAGAGTTTAAAGACGAAGCCCCAACATTTGCTGTTCTTAAACATAATAATGCATGTGGCTTTGCACAAAGAAAAACAATTAAACAAGCGTATGTAGATGCTTTGGCTGGCGATCCTGTTTCTGCTTTTGGCGGAATACTTATTGCAAATACAAAAATTGATATCGAGACTGCAGAAGAAATTCATAAATTGTTTTGTGAAGTTGTAATTGCACCATCATATACAGAAGAAGCTTTGACTGTTTTAAAAGGAAAGAAAAACAGAATTATTTTAATCCAGAAAGAAGTTGAATTACCAAAAACAACTGTTAGGACTTGTTTAAATGGCGCTTTAGTTCAAGATAAAGATTTTATCACAGATACATTAGAAGATTTATCGTATGCTACCAACAATAAACCAACCGAAAGTCAGTTAGAAGATTTATTATTTGCATCAAAATTGTGTAAAAACACAAAATCGAACACAATAATATTAGTTAAAAATAAACAATTATTAGCCGGTGGAACAGGACAAACAAGTAGAGTTGATGCTTTAAATCAAGCAATTGAAAAAGCGTCAAATTTTAATTTTGATTTAAATGGTTCTGTAATGGCAAGTGATGCTTTTTTTCCGTTCCCTGATTGTGTAGAAATTGCTGATAATGCAGGAATAAAAAGCGTTATTCAACCTGGTGGATCAATTAAAGATCAATTAAGCATAGACTATTGTAACGAACATAATATTTCTATGGTTTTAACAGGAACAAGACATTTTAAACATTAAAAAATAACTACTAAATAAACTGCGTTTTCAATACAGAAATTTAGTAACTTTGTAAGAATACATCAAAAATTAATACAAAAAGATAATTTTATGGGTTTTTTCGATTTCATGACGGAAGATATAGCTATTGATTTAGGTACTGCAAACACACTTATTATTCACAATGGTAAAGTGGTGATTGACAGTCCATCAATAGTAGCTCGTGATAGAACAACTGGAAAAATTATTGCATTTGGTAAAGAAGCTAATTTGATGCAGGGAAAAACGCATGAAAACATCAAGACAATTCGCCCATTAAAAGACGGAGTTATTGCAGATTTTCAAGCCTCTGAAGAAATGATTAAAGAGTTTGTTAAGCAAATTCCTTCAATTAAAAAAAGATTATTTCCACCTGCATTACGTATGGTTATTTGTATTCCTTCAGGAATTACAGAAGTTGAAAGACGCGCTGTACAAGATTCTGCTAGACACATGAATGCCAAAGAAATCTATTTAATTTTTGAACCAATGGCAGCCGCAATTGGTGTTGGTATAGATATTATGGAACCAAAAGGGAACATGATTATTGATATCGGCGGAGGAACAACAGAAATTGCTGTTATTGCTTTAGCTGGTATTGTTTGTGATCAATCTGTGAAAGTTGCTGGTGATGTGTTTACGAGTGATATTATGTACTATATGCGTACACAACACAACCTATATATTGGAGAAACTACTGCAGAAAAAATTAAAATAACAATTGGTGCAGCTACTGAAGATTTAGATTCTCCACCAGAAGACATGTTGGTTCAAGGTAGAGATTTATTAAGTGGAAAACCAAAACAAGTTCAAGTTTCGTACAGAGAAATTGCCAAAGCATTAGATAAATCTATTTTAAGAATTGAAGATGCTGTTATGGAAACCTTATCTAAAACTCCGCCAGAATTAGCAGCAGACATCTACAATACAGGAATTTATTTAGCTGGGGGTGGTTCTCTACTACGTGGTTTAGACAAACGTTTATCTAGAAAAACAGATTTACCTGTGTATATTGCAGAAGATCCTTTAAGAGCAGTTGTTAGAGGAACCGGAATTGCCTTAAAAGAGATTGAAAAATACAAAAGTATATTAATGAAGTAAAATATATTTGACTCTTTTCTATGCAACAATTATTTTATTTTTTTAGAAAGTATAAATATTTTCTGTTTTTTTTGTTGCTAGGGTTTATTGCTATCTTTTTTACAATTAACAACAACAATTTTCATAAAAGTAAATTTATTAGCTCTGCTAATGAAATTACTGGCGGTTTGTATGAAAAAACCTCTCAAATTTCGAACTACTTCAATTTAAAATATCTGAACGAAGAATTGATTTTAGAAAACAACAACTTAAAAAACTTAGTAGAAAAATATACTTCTAAAGCAGATTCTACGATTAGTATTTCTGTTGTAGACTCTATCAACTATCATCAAAAATACACGTATACTTCAGCGAATATTTACCGCAACAATTACCATAATTTTAATAATTTTATCCTTATAAACAAAGGAAAAAATCAAGGTATTAATAAAGAAATGGCTGTTATAAATAGCATAGGAATTATTGGAATAACAGAAGATACAAGTGCAAATTACACAAGAGTCCAATCAATTTTAAACAGCAACAGCAAAATTAATGCAAAGCTGAAAAACAGTTTTCATTTTGGAACGTTGGTTTGGAATGGACAAAATTATAATATTGTACAATTAGAAGATATTCCAAGGCAAGCAAACATACAGGTTGGAGATACAATTATTACAGGCGGAAAATCAACAATTTTTCCTGAAGGAATTTTAATTGGAACCATTCAAAAAATTAATTTTCAAAGTGGCAACAACTCAATAGACATAAAACTATTTAACGATATGAGTAATATTGGAAACGTGTATGTTGTTACTGCATTAGACAAAGAAGAAATAAATACTTTAAATAATTCGTTAGATGAATAAAGTTCTTTACGTTACCTTATTGTTTTTTTCTCTCCTGTTTTTACAAGTGTTTCTACTAAATAATGTGTTGTTTTTAGGATTTATAAATCCATACTTATATATAGCATTTGTTGTTTTTTATCCATTAAAAAAAGAACGATACTTATTTTTATTTCTTTCTTTTTTATTGGGATTATCAATTGATTTTTTCTCTGATTCTGGAGGAATTAATGCTTTTTCACTACTATTTATTGCGTATATAAGACTCTTTTTAGTTCAAGTTATTTTTAAAAAAACCGAACAAGATTATCTATTATTTGATTTACATCAAGAACCATTTGGTAAATTTTTTAATTATGTGATAATTTTAATAGTAATTCATCACTTCATTTTATTTTCTTTAGCTAACTTTAGCACACAAAACTTTTCAAGTGTTTTAGTTAACACGTTGTACTCAAGTATTTTTACTTCAGTTTTGTTTTTTTTAGGAACAAGCATTTTCAGAAAGAAAAATAAATGAAGCGTAGCTTTTTACTTTACTTTTTTATTACTCTTGCAGGAATTATATTAATTGGGAGGCTTTTTCAATTACAAGTTCTTAAGGGACCAGATAGCAGCCCGCTAAACAATGCTGCTGTAAAAACTGTTTATGAATTTCCTGAAAGAGGGTATGTTTATGATCGAAATGGCATTTTGTTAGTTGCAAATCAATTATCATATGATGTAATGGTTGTGCCTAATGAAGTAGAACCGCTAGACACAATAGAGTTTTGTAACCTCTTAAAGATTGATACAGATTATTTTAAACGAAAATATAAAACTGCAAAAAATTATTCTCCTTGGCTTCCATCAGTTTTTTTAAAAGAATTAGCCAAAGAAGATTTTGCTTTTTTACAAGAAAAATTACACAAGTATGAAGGCTTCTACATTCAAAAAAGAAGTATCAGAAATTATCCAATTGCTTCAGCTGCAAATGTATTAGGTTATATAAGTGAAGTAAACGAGTTAGAGGCTAAAAACAATCCAAATTTTCAACAAGGAGAGTTAACTGGAAGTAGCGGAGTAGAAAAATCGTACGATTCTATTTTACGCGGAATTAAAGGAAAAAAGTTTCTACATAGAAATCGTTTAAATAAAATAATTGGCAAATATAAAGATGGAGAATATGATACTTTGGCTGTAAACGGTCAAGATATTACATTAACTATTGATAGCGAATTACAACAATATGGTGAGCTACTAATGTCTGGAAAACGAGGTGGAATTGTTGCAATTGAGCCAAAAACTGGTGAAATTTTAGCACTAATTTCTTCACCAACTTACAATCCAAATATGATGGTTGGAAGACAACGAGCATACAACTCATCCGTTCTAATGGACAAAAATAACTTTGATAAACCAACGTATGATAGAAGTTTACAGGCCACATATGCTCCAGGCTCTCCTTTTAAACTTATCAATGCACTTATTGGATTACAAGAAGGTGTTATAGATGAGAACTCTTCTGTATATTGTTATGGTGGTTACCAATACGGAAATAAAAAAAGTGCCTTTCAAAAATGTCATTGCAATATTTTCGGTGGTCCAATTAAGTTACATAGAGCTATTTCGAAATCTTGTAATAGTTATTTTTCAACAACTTACAGAAAAATAATTGACAATGCAAAAACGGCTAGTATAGGAATGGATATTTGGAGCAATCATGTAAAAAGTTTTGGTTTAGGAGATTATTTAGGTTATGATTTACCTTCAGGGCAACCAGGTTTAATTCCAAATGGAAGCTATTATGATGCTATGTATAAATATTCATGGGGACCAACAACAAACATTTCAAATGCAATTGGACAAGGAGAAATATTAACAACACCAATTCAATTAGCAAATGTCACCGCTGCAATTGCAAATAGAGGGTATTTTTTCACTCCACATGTCTTAAAAAAAGCAGATGGTAAAAATATTAAAAACCCTAATTATTCAGTTCCTAGAAAAACAACCATAGATCCAAAATACTACGATCCAATTATAGAAGGAATGCGCGAAGTTTTTAAAACAGGAACAGGAAGATGGAGTGATATAGAAGGAATAGATATTGTTGGAAAAACTGGAACTGCTGAAAATTTTGTTATTATAAATGGAGTTAGAAAACAGTTAGAAGATCATTCTATTTTAATTGCTTTTGCACCAAAAGACAACCCTAAAATTGCAATTGCAGTTTTTGTAGAAAACGGGGGTTATGGATCTACAATTGCAGGGCCAATAACAAGTTTATTGATAGAGAAATACTTAAGCAAAAAAATAACTGGTAATAAAAGAAAGTGGATAGAAAATAGCATGATTAATCTTAGTTTACAAGATATATACGATCAAAAAAATAAACTTCCTAAAAAAGAATTTAAAGATTGAGAGCAGAAAAAAATAATATTTTTTATGGTATAGATTGGGTTTTAGTACTCCTCTATATTACATTAATTGGTTTTGGTTGGATGAATATATATGCTACCACAACTACTGATGCAAACTCAGAACTTCTAGATTTTTCTACCAGATACGGCAAACAATTATTATGGATAATATTATGTATTCCTTTAATTGTTTTAATTCTGTTTTTCAATTCAAAATTTTATCAAAAATTTGCAAGCATTTTATATTTAATAGGAATTCTATCTTTAGTTGGGCTTTTTCTTTTTGGTAAAAACATTAACGGAGCAACATCTTGGTATGGCTTAGGCAGTGCAAGTTTACAGCCTACAGAATTTGCAAAAGCATTTACTGCATTAGCTGTTGCTAAATTATTAAGTGATAGGCAGTACAATTTAAAGCTAATAAAAAATCAAATTAAAGCATTCATAATTATTTTTTTACCTGCCTTTTTAATTGCTTTACAACCAGATCTAGGATCAGTTCTAGTATATCTATCCTTCTTCTTTGTATTAAACAGAGAAGGCTTAACATTAAACTACATCACGGTTGGTGCGCTTGCAATTATTTTGTTTCTACTAACATTACTCTTTGGTCCATTAATAATTATCATTACAATCTTTGTAATATTATCTATAATTATTATTTATTTATTAAAGAAAAACAAAGGATATTTTAAATTTAATTGGCACAAAGTTTTAGGGTTGTATTTAGTTTTTGGAATATACATTTTTAGCTCTGGTTATATATTTAATACTGTTTTTGAGCAACATCAAAGAGATCGGTTCGAAATTCTTTTAGGCTTATCAAAAGACACACAAAAAATTGGATACAATACAAATCAATCTTTACAAGCAATTAGTTCTGGTGGTGGATTTGGAAAAGGATTTTTACAAGGTGATAGAACACAAGGAAATTTTGTGCCAGAACAGCATACCGATTATATTTTTAGTACTGTTGGCGAAGAATGGGGATTTTTAGGAAGCTCATTCGTCATCATTTTATTTATGCTTCTACTCTATCGCATTATTTATTTAGCAGAAACTCATAAAAATAAATTTGGAAGAATTTACGGTTATGGAGTAGCCTCCATTTTATTTTTTCATGTTGTGATAAATATCGGAATGGTAATTCAATTACTGCCAACTGTAGGAATTCCGTTACCTTTTTTTAGTTATGGAGGCTCTTCACTTTGGGGATTTACAATGCTCCTATTTATCTTTATTAAACTAGATGCTAATAAAAGTTACGATTTGTAGTTATAATTTATAACTAATGGTAAATAAAAACATTCTTGGCAGCACAAATATTTTTGTGTCTGAAACTAAAAAATCAGAAAAAGAACTTTGTCTTTTAAATTTTGTGTCAAATAAATTTCTTACAGAAACTTCAAAACCCCATGGACTATTTTCTTTTTGATAAAACAAGCTTGCATGTAACAAATCATTTTTGCTTTCTACTTGCTGTTCTTTATTTATAAATTGATCATAAGTGTAATCTGCATTAAAAATAAAGTTCTTAAAAAAATCATACTCTAAATGAACTTGTAAATTATTATTTTCAAACTTAGAGGTCGAGTTTATGGTTCTATAATTACTAAATGATTTATTGTAGTTCAACTCAATATTAGGAAATTTCATAAACGCTGTTTTAACACCTCCTCCAAAACTATAAGATGTAGATTTATTTCTTTGTAAGGCTGTATTAATAAATTGAAGATAATTAGAAAAAGAAGCAGAAGAGTTTAAAAATAAATTATAGCCGTTAAAACCTTTACTAATACTTCCATTAAAATTTAAGTTTTCATCCGCATTATCTAAAATAATAGGTTGTGTTATATAGCTAATACCATTTATCTGATTAATACCCTTTAAGCTTTTTTCCTTTTTAGTATAGTTAAATGAAAGGTTATAATTCAGCTTCTTAAACATACTAAACTTATAATAATACAAGTTTAGTTGATGATATAATTCATTCTCTAAATTATCGTTACCTTGATAGATACTATTAAAGTTTGTGAGTGTGTATTGATTGGCTAATCTTAAAACTGATGGAAATTTTACTTTTAAATTATATCTAAAATTTAGTTTTTCGCTTCTATTTATTTTATATTCTATAGATAATTCTGGTAGTACATATTTTTTATCTAAAAACTTTACACTATTAATTTGATCTAATTTTCTTAGATATTGATGGTAAAAAACGCCTGGTTTAAAAATAAATTCACCTTTTTGAAACTTTAACTGAATCCCTGAATATAGATTTGTGAAATTAAAATGAATATCATTTCCAAAGCCTGCATTGTTAAAATTATTAATAGTACCATTTGATTGTAATTGGTATTCATCAGTCATATAATCATCAAAATAAATTTGTGCGCCAATGGTTGTATATAAATGCACAAAATCAGCTAGTACCCAATAATCTTTTAGCAATAAAGTTCCGTTTTGAGAAGTAGCATTCTTGTTTTTAAAAATTGAGTATTCACTATCAGAAGTTACAGGAATATTATTTTGAAATACAAAGTTATTTGTATTCCAATTAATTAAAGAATTCCCTTTATCATATTGATAATTTACCAATAAAGTAATTGTTTGGTTTTTTGTAATACTTTTATACCACTCTATATTTTGTTTAAAAGTTATATTATTAGCTGTTACATCTGTTCCAATAAGTTTAGTCGTAGAATTAAAATTTGTACTTATAGAATTAATACTCTTGTTATTAGAACTTTTTAAAAAAGATGTTAATTTAAGTTTAGAACCATCTTCTTGTGTATTTTCTATCCCTAATTTACTGATGACAAATTGATTGATAGGATTGTTTTTAGAAACTCTACGTTCAATTAAAGCATTGGCAGTATTATTATATTGATTAATTGTTTGATTTTCTAATTCATTATCGCTTTTAGAATAGATAACATATCCTATTAAATCAGTTTTATTACTAATAGATTCTGTAATGTTTGCTCCACCAAAAGTATGTTTACTGCTTTTAAAATCTTGATTGGTAAGGAATTTAGCAAAATCATCATTCATTAATGAAAAATACATTTTAGTATTTAGCAAAATCTTGCTATAACCACCTTCAAAATCTAAGTAATCTTTAAAAGTGAATGATTTTTTTCCTGTATTATTAAAATCTCCAATAAAATTTACACTTCGTTTTGGGCTATAATAAAACAAGCTAGGATGGACTAAATACCTGTTTTTTACACCGCCACCTGTTTCTACATCTCCAAACCAAAACTTTTTTTTATCTTCTTTTAACTTAATGTTCATTGCCAAATCGTTACTGTCTTCCAAACCTTTTAAGATAGCAACATCTGTATAATTATCTAGAATTTCTATTTCATTTACAACATCAGCAGGTATATTATTTACAGCCAACTTACTATCTCCTGTAAAAAATTGTTTATTCTCTACCAATACTTTAGTTACCCGCCTACCTTGTACAGTTACATTACCCTTTCTATCTACTTCTACTCCTGGTAATTTTTTCAGCACGTCTCTTAATTTACGTTCTTCACCTGTAACAAAATGTTTTGTTTTATAACTTATAGTATCTTCTTTTACAATAACTGCTAATGATGCATTAATGGTAACTTCTTCTAACACGTTTTCACTTTCTGTAAGTACAATATTTTTTACAGTGTTTTTAGTGGCTAAAAAAGTAAACACTTTGGGTTTATATCCTAAAAAACTAACTTTAATTGTATAAATTTTATCTTTTTGTAATTTTAATTGAAAACTCCCTTGTTCATCTGCAAAAGCAAATTGCATTGCAAGATCTTCTTTTGGCTCTGCTATAATATTTGCATAAACCAAAGGTTGTTGTAAAGTATCTAAAACTTTACCTTTAAAAGTTACTGTTTGTGAAAAGGTTTTTATAGATGTTATTAAAAAAACTGCGAAAAGTATCTTTTTATATATCATTTACACTTATAGTTAGAACAATAATTAATTCTTTCTTTTATTAGAGAATTTTTTAATCATTTTTTTAACATAACCATTGAATTCTACCTCAGTTATTTCAGTGCCATAAGAGGGTCTTTTAATTTCTATTTTTTTATTCTTTTTAATATTAATGCTTTTGGCTATTAAAAACTTATTTCTCCAATACACTTCTAAAATCAGTCCAGGTAAACCATCAAAACCGTTTGGTCCATAAGGGTAAGATATTGTTGGCGTGTACCATGCAACAACATCGTATTTAATTGTCTTACCAGAGAAGTTTGTCTCTACTATGGTAGCAACAGCTCTATAGCAGGTATAACTCCCTATAATTTTAACAGTTTTTGTTAGCTTCCATTGATAAGTATTAAAAGGCTTTTTTATGATATATCTATCGCTAAAAAAATCAAGTGCTTCTACTTTTTCTTTTGTTTCTAAATTCTTATAATGTACTCCTTTTAACTTAAACCTATTATTTGCATAATTAGCATCAGAACCTAGTTTATCAATCAATTTAAATTCTGAAGTCACATTATTAGCTACTAATTGATATTCTATGTCTTTTAAAATTTTTACTTCATCTGATTTTGTAAACCGCTTATTATTTGTCGCTTGTTTATAAATCACATTTATTGATAAGTTTTGTGACAAAAGAGCAGTAGATATTAATAAAGCACAAAAAAGTAGTTTATATTTATTTTTCATAAGAGTTATAATTTGAATTAAGGCAATTTATAAGAGTTATAAATTGCCTTAAAGTTAAAAATTAAACAAACACTGGTTCTAACATATGCCCTGCGCCACCAGATTGCACACACATATTATAATAACCTTGAGCAATTGATACCCATTCATCATTACCCATATCGCCATAAACAGCCTCTTCATAATTTGCTGAATTTATAGCATAAGTAGCACAACCTGGATTTCTTTCTTCCTTATTTGTGTTATTTGTATTTGCATTCATCGAAAATGATGCCATTGCAAATACCATTATTAAAATTACTTTTTTCATTTTTTTAATTTTTAAATTTATTGTATTGTTTTTTACTCGAATGCTTGAGACATTCGTAAACCATACATGGCTTACGCCAAGTTAAAAGATCTAAAATTTAAAAAAGAATGTGCGCAATTTTTATAAACATTCTTTCTTTTTTGCTAGCAATTTTTAAAGAAGAATGATCAGAATTTCTCTAAAAACGAAATAAATGTATAAAAAAAAAAAAAAAACTACACAACAAAAAAGCAATTATTTTACTAAAATACAACCATAAGCTATAATTTGTACTGTTTTTTACTAAAAATAGAATTATATTTGCTTAAAAGCATAAAAAAAGCGTTCTGAATTTCTTCAGAACGCTTTTTTTATGTTGTTTAATCTAGAAATTACAATGCAGCTACGTGCTTCGTTAATTTAGATTTTAAGTTTCCTGCTTTGTTTGCATGGATAATGTTGTTCTTTGCTAACTTATCTAACATAGCAATAACGTTAGGTAATAACGCTTCAGCTTCTTTCTTATCTTCTACTGCACGTAAGTTTCTTACAGCATTTCTTGTCGTTTTATGCTGATACTTGTTTACTAACCTTTTAGCTTCGTTACTTCTAATTCTTTTTAAAGCTGACTTATGATTTGCCATAATGTTTATTTTAGTTTATTATTAAACTTGTAGTCCGTACGGGAATCGAACCCGTGTTACCAGGATGAAAACCTGGCGTCCTAACCCCTAGACGAACGGACCATTACAATCTTATTGCCGATTGCGGGTGCAAATATACAACGTTTTTAAAACTCTGCAATAAAATTTTAATTTTTTTTATATAATTTTAATATGCCTTTGCAAACAACACTTTTCTACTTGATGGTTTTCCTGAATACACACAAATTCCTTCTTCAAATTTAGCATCGTTTGGGATACATCTTATTGTTGCTTTTGTAATTTCTTTAATTTTATCTTCTGTTTCTTCTGTTCCGTCCCAATGCGCTATAACAAAACCGCCTTTTTTCTCAATTACATCTTTAAACTCATTAAAAGTAGTTACTTCTGTAGTATGATTACTTCTATGTTCTATTGCTTTATGAAACAGATTCTCTTGAATTTGATTTAGTAAATCTTCAATAAAATTGACAACAGTATCTTGCGAAATAGTTTGTTTTTCTAATGTATCTCTTCGTGCAACTTCAACCGTATTATTTTCTAAATCTCTAGCGCCAAATGCTATTCTAACTGGAACACCTTTTAATTCATATTCAGCAAATTTTGCTCCAGGTCTATATGTATCTCTATTATCAAACTTAACAGAAATTCCTTTTTTTCTAAATGCTTTTACAAATTCTGATACTTTTTCTGAAATAGCATCTAACTCTTCTTCATTTTTATAAATTGGCACAATTACAACTTGAATTGGCGCCAGTTTTGGTGGTAAAACCAACCCAAAATCATCTGAATGCGTCATTATTAAACCCCCAATTAAACGAGTAGAAACTCCCCAAGAAGTTGCCCAAACATATTCTTGTTTTCCTTCTTTAGAAGTGTATTTTACATCAAAAGCTTTGGCAAAATTTTGTCCTAAAAAATGTGATGTTCCTGCTTGCAATGCTTTTCCATCTTGCATTAATGCTTCAATAGTAAATGTTTCTTCTGCTCCAGCAAAACGCTCACTTTCTGACTTTGACCCTTTTACAACTGGCATCGCCATAAAGTTTTCTGCAAATTCAGCATATACTTCTTGCATTTGTTTAGATTCTGACAACGCTTCTTTTTTGGTTGCGTGTGCAGTATGACCTTCTTGCCATAAAAACTCTGCAGTTCTTAAAAATAATCTTGTTCTCATTTCCCAACGAACTACATTTGCCCATTGATTTATTAATAAAGGCAAATCTCTATACGATTGAATCCACCCTTTATATGTGCTCCAAATAATTGCTTCAGAAGTTGGTCTAACAATCAGTTCTTCTTCTAGTTTTGCGTTTTCATCTACGATTAACTTCCCTTTATTATTTGGATCATTTTTTAATCGATAATGAGTAACTACAGCACATTCTTTTGCAAATCCTTCAGCATTTTTCTCCTCAGCTTCAAATAAACTTTTAGGCACAAATAATGGAAAATAAGCATTTTCATGCCCAGTTTCTTTGAACATTCTATCTAATTCTGCTTGCATTTTTTCCCAAATAGCATATCCGTAGGGTTTGATAACCATACATCCTCTAACGGCTGAGTTTTCAGCTAAATCAGCTTTAACTACTAATTCGTTATACCATTTAGAATAATCTTCTTTTCTTGTTGTTAACTTCTTCCCCATATTTTAAAAGTTTGGCATAAAACTTGTTATCTTTATAGTGGATTTAAAATCCTGCACAAAACTAATGCAAAAAGATTAGTGTCCCAATCAAAGTTTAATTTTTTTGCAAAACAATATTAATTTAATTAACACAAATTATGAAATCTCTATCATATTATAAAAAAGCAGCTTACTATCTTACTTTAGCATTTTTTGCGAATTTAATTTTAGTATCCTGTGGAACTTACCAAAGTGTGTATAATAATGACGGAATTTATGACGATGATTCTATCGAAGAAAAAACTGTTGTTGCAAAATATATAAAAAAGGATAAAAAAACTGAAGAGAGTTATTTTAAAGAAGAAATTAATGCTTTTAGCGATTTAACTGACGGAGATACTTTTACAGACTTAGATGAGTATACTTCTAACAATAATTTAGATGATGATGACGATTCTTGGAAATATTCTACAAATAATGATGACAATATTGTTATCAATATCAACGTAAGAAATAGATTTAGAAATTCTTGGGATTTTTATGATTATGATCGCTATTGGGGATATCAATGGGGATTTAGATATGGTTTTTATGGCGATTACACGTATTCTCCTTATTATTATGGATACTATAATAATTATAGATTTTATAATTTTTACTACGATCCTTATTACAGAAACACAAGATATTACAACAATAATTATAATAGAAATTACACATACTCAAAAAGAAATTCTCTAAACACATCAAGTCGAAGAAATTCTTCTTTTTACAATTCTAAAAGCACAAATTCAAGCAGAAGAGCATCTACAATAAATAATAGAGTAAAATCTGTTTTTAATAATACAAATTACAATACTAGAAGACGAAGCAACTCGGAACAGAACAATAACAGTTCGAGAAGAGGTTCAACAAATACATCAAGAAACTCAAATTCATCAAATAACCAAACATACAACACAACAAGAAGAAGTTCTTCTAGTATAAATAGTTCAAATACTTCTTCTAATAGCAATTCATCAGTAAAAAGTTCTAGCTCCAAAAACAGTAATACTTCTTCAAGAAGAAGAGGAAATTAACAATCAATATTTAAATTTAAAAAAATGAAAAAAGTTACATTATTTGTGTTCTTTTATGCTATTACTTCATTTAGTTTTTCGCAAAGTTTAGGTTACGAAGATTTAGCTATCTTATTTTCAAAAGACAACAATACTGGTTCAGCAAGATACAATGCAATGAGTGGAGCATTTGGTGCTTTAGGAGGAGATGTTAGTGCTATTAAAATAAACCCTGCTAGTGGAGCTATTTTTAAAAATAGTTTATTTACAGCGTCTTTAGATTCTAGATATACAGACATAAACACCATGTATTACGGAAACTCTACAACTACACTAAATAATTATTTTAACTTTTCTCAAGCAGGAGTTGTTCTTGTGTATAACAGTTATGCAAATAGTAATTGGTCTAAATTTGCATTTAGTTTTAATTACACTATCAGAAATAATTACGATACAAATTTTATTGCAAACGGAAATAGTGGTTTTGCAACTTTTACAGAATTCCCTTTAGATACAGGTAATCCTAAAACTCAATTTATTAATTCAAATACACAACAATTTAACAACAACCATAAAGGTAAATTAGCAGAATACAATTTTGCCCTTTCTGGTGTTTATCAGAAGGATTTATATCTTGGAGCATCCATAAATACATATGACTTGAAATTTTCTCAAAAATCTTTTTTAAATGAACAAAATAATGATGGTTCTGGAAATATCTTAAATGCAAAATTTTATCAAGAAAATAATACTTTAGGTACTGGGTTTTCTATAAGTGCCGGAGCTATATACAAAGCAACAAAAAGTTTGCGACTGGGGTTTTCTTACCAAACACCAATTTGGTTTACAGAAATAAAAGAAGAAACAAATATTATAAATAATGACGGTTTTTTAGGTGATACAGAAATTATTGTCTCTAACGATAATACTATTTACGATAACACTGCAGGGAATTACTTTCCTGTCCAGGAATTTACATATAAGTTAAAAACACCTGCAAAAACAACAGCAAGTATTGCTTATCTTTTTGGAAAAAACGGATTAATAAGTGCAGATTATACTTTAAGCAATTACAAAAACCTGAAACTTTCTAATGTAAATTTCACTACAGAAAATCAATTTTTTAATACCAATCTAAAAAACACCTATACTTTAAACGTAGGTACAGAATGGCGTTTTAAATCACTTAGTTTACGTGGCGGATATCATTATTCTCAAAGTCCAGATGTAAACGCAATTGCATCTGATAATATTAAAGGATATTCTTACGGTGCAGGTTACAGTTTTGGAAATGTAAAATTAGATGTTGCTTATCAAAACAAATCAAATACACAATTGTATAATTTTTACCCACAATACAATCAGGTAAATGCAGCAGATTTAAATATTGATAACCGTATTTTTACAGCAACATTAAGTATCAATTTATAAGATTATTTAATTCTAAAAACAAGTAAGACCTCATTGGAAATAAACCTTTGAGGTCTTTGCTGTCCATTCATATTTTTACCTTAATTTTGCTGAACATTTGTTTCGTTAAATTCAACCGAACAACTTACATCTTATTATGAGCAACATATCAATTTCTATACAAAACACAAACAACGATTCCATTATAAAATTTACTAGTACTTCTATTTTAATAAATGGTGGGAGTTACGAGTTTAACAATATAGACGAAGCAAAAAACGCTCCGTTAGCAAAACAATTATTTCATTTACCGTTTGTTAAAAAGGTATTTATTACTGCTAACTTTATAGCTATTCAAAAATACGATATTGTTGAATGGAATGATGTTCAAGAGGAGGTAAAAGAGCAAATAGAAGCTTATTTAAATGATGGAAATAGCGTTGTAATAGAAGCAATCATAAAAAAACAAGCTATAGAAGTACATGCAGAAATCACTCCAAATCCTTCTGTAATGAAATTTGGAACAACAAAATCTTTAACAACTACAGATGTTGAATGTAAAAATATTGATGAAGCAAATGTAACATCTCCATTAGCACAATCTTTATTTCATTTTCCGTTTGTAAAAGAGGTTTTTATTTCAGAAAACTATGTGTCAATTACAAAATTTGATATGGTTGAATGGAATGAAATTTATCCAGAATTAAGAACATTTATTCTTACTTATTTACAAGAAAATAAAACAATTATCACGCAATTACCTAAAGTAGAAAAAGAAGATACAAATTCTATAAATCTAACTCCAGAAAATCTTGATGAAATTTCAGCGAAAATTGTAAGTATTTTAGATGAATACATAAAACCTGCTGTTGCTTCTGATGGAGGAAATATTGCTTTTAAATCGTATGATAAAGAAAGTAAAATTGTGAGTGTTGTTTTACAAGGTGCTTGCAGTGGTTGCCCATCGTCAACAATGACTTTGAAAAACGGAATCGAAACCATGTTAAAAGACATGTTGCCAAATCAAATAAACCAAGTTGTTGCAATAAACGGATGATCCCATTTGTCTTTCAGACATTTTCCCAAAGGGAAAAATAAAATATAAAAGATGTCAGCAGAGAAAATAAAACCATATAAAGATTCAGACTTAGGCAAAAAAGAGCAAGTTGCTCAAATGTTTGATACTATTTCTCAAAATTATGATGGTTTAAACCGAGTTATTTCTTTCGGAATTGATGTAAAATGGCGTAAAAAAGTAGTCGTTATTGTTGGTGAAGATAATCCGAAGCAAATTTTAGATATTGCTACCGGAACTGGAGATTTAGCAATAATGATGGCATCATTAAATCCAGAAAAAATTATTGGTTTAGATATTTCTGCTGGTATGTTAGAAGTTGGCAAACAAAAAATTGCCAAAGCAAATTTATCAGACAAAATAGAAATGTTGATTGGTGATTCTGAAAACATGCCTTTTGAAGACAACATATTTGATGCAATTACAGTTTCTTTTGGTGTTCGAAATTTTGCCAACTTAGATAAAGGTTTGCAAGAAATTAGACGCGTTTTAAAACCAAAGGGAAAACTTGTAATTCTTGAAACTTCTGTACCAGCAAAATTTCCCTACAAACAAGGGTATCGTTTTCATACATCAGTAATACTTCCAATAGTTGGTAAATTGTTTTCTAAAGATAAAGTTGCGTATTCTTATTTGTCTGAATCTGCAAATTCTTTCCCTTTTGGAGAAAAATTCAACAATATTTTGCTAAAAAATGGGTTTACTACAGCAACAGATAAACCTGTTACATTTGGCGTAGCATCAATTTACACTGCCACTAAGTAAATATGAAAAGATTACAATTGCTTTTTTTAGGAATATTTTTTCTTCTCTCAAATTCTTTGTTTTCACAAAGAGACAGAGTAGATTATTTACCAAGTTTTGACAAGAAGAAATTACATTATGGTTTTTATTTGGGATTAAATCAAAATGATTTTAAAATAGATTATAAACCAAGTAATTACGCAAATGCAACTATTAGCGTTACTGCAACTAACGGATTTAATGTTGGATTAATTGCGGATTTACGTTTACACAAAAATATTAATTTACGTTTTGAACCTGGTTTAATCAGTAATTCTAAAACCCTAGCTTTTACACATATTAATTTTAAACAAGATAGCATTAGAGAAATTGGCTCTACATATTTACACGTTCCTTTTGTGCTAAAATTTAGCACAAATAGAATGGACAATGTGAGACCTTATTTGTTAGCCGGAATTTCTTATGATTTTAATTTCTCCAGCAATCAGAGAAATACAAACGATAATTCCGGTGGAGAATTTAGAATGAATACACACAATTTCATGTACGAACTAGGAATTGGGATCGATATTTATTTATACTTTTTTAAATTCTCTCCATCAATTCGTGGGATTTTTGCGTTAAATAATGAATTGAAATATGACGATAGTGCAAGTAGCCAATGGACTTCTCCAATAAACTTTTTAGGAACTCGTGGTGTGTTTTTAAATTTTGCTTTTGAGTAAAAAATAGTTACAAAGGTTCAAAGTAAAAAAGTTGCAAAGTTCTCTTTTAATAATTCACAGACTTACACATAACTTTTTCACAGAGATACACGAAGAAAAACTATGTTTTCTATTGTGGTGAAATAGTACACAAACTTGCTCACTGAAAACTGCAACTGAATACTGCCTACTGCTTACTAACAATTTCTTTTAAACTCACTCAATAAAATTGCAGTTGCAGTGGCAACATTTAAACTTTCAGTTTCTTGAATGTTTCCAAATCTTGGAATTGATATTTTAGAATTAACTACATTTCTAACCTCATCAGAAATTCCGTTTGCTTCATTCCCCATAACCAAAATTGCTTCTTTTGGCAACTTACTTTTATACACATTTTCTCCATCCATATTAGCAATAAAACTTGGCAATTTTGTTTCATTTAAAAAGTCAACCAAATCAGTGTACACAATTTCTACACGCGTTAAAGAACCCATTGAGGCTTGTACTACTTTTTGATTATAACAATCTACTGTTGCAATAGAACAAACCAATTTCTGCACACCAAACCAATCACACAAACGTATTATTGTCCCTAAATTACCTGGGTCATTTATAGCATCAAGCACAACAATTAATCCTGAATTTTCAGATGAAATAATTTCAGGAATTTTAAATAAACCCAAAACTTTATTTGGTGTTTTAAGTTCACTAATCTTTTTTAATTCAGTTTCTGAAACTATTACAACGTTTTCTATTTCAGTAGAAATTATAAAATCATCCGTTATAAAAAGCTGTTCAACTTCAAAAGTAGAATTGAGTAATTCATTCACCACTTTTACACCTTCAGCAACAAATAATTTATGTTTTTGTCGATACTTTTTTTGTTGTAAACTAGTTATAAGTTTAATGTGATTCTTTGATAAATTCATTAATTAATTTTAAATTAGAAAAACCATCTAAAAATAGTACTTTTGAACCAAGTTATAGTCTTTACAAAGCTAATGAAAAAAGTTTCTTTTTATCTTTTTATCTTTTTAATAATTGTGTCTTGTAGCTCTGTAAAAAGAGTTGCAGAAAAAGAGCATTTATTAAGATCTACAACAATTTTGGTTGATGGGAAGAAAAATAAAAATAGTGATTTATTAGATTACGTATTACAAAAACCAAACGCTAGAACCTTAGGAGTTCCAATCTCTTTATATTTTCATAATCTTGGTAATCCAGAAGCTCCAAAAACTCCAAAATCTTGGGGAACATTACATCCTAAAAAGTACAATTTTTTTAAAAGTATTTTTTCAGAAAAACAAAGTATTAGTGTAGCAAATTCATATATTAATTTTAATAATTGGTTTTTAAAGACTGGTGAATTCCCTGTGATTATTAACGATTTAAAAACAAGTAAAACACTTAGAAACTTAAATTCTTACTATATTACTCAAGGTTATTTTAAAAATAAAGTAACCGCAAAAAAAAATATTTTAAAAAATAGAAAAGCAAAAATTACCTATATAATTAACCGAGGAAAACCTTTTTTCTTAGATACAATTACAGTTCAAATACCCTCTGCAGTATTAAAAACAGTTTATCAAACAGACACCATTAACACTTTTTTGAAATCTGGAGATCAATATAACGATCAAAACTTTATAAAAGAAGCTTCAAGAATTACAAAATTATTTAGAAATTCTGGGATTTATAATTTTATAGATAATGCTATCCGGTTTTATCCAGACAGCACAAGAACAGATAACAAAACGAATGTTCTTGTAGCTATTGCAGAAAAGTATCTTACCGATGAAGATGGAAAAAACACTTACAGACCTTTTCAGGTAAAAAAAATTGGAAAAATAAATGTATATACAGATTATTCTTATAATACCGAAAGCGAGCCTTATTTAGATTCTATTTCTTACAACGAAATTCAGTTTTTTGCACATACTAAAATAAAATACAATCCAAAATATATATCGGAATCAATTTTTATAAAACCTAATCAAATTTATAGCGATACCTTAAGAAACTTAACTAGAAGTCATTTAAAATCGCTTAAAAATTTTAAATCTATAAACATAAAATATACAGAGGTTGAAGGTTCTGATTTATTAATTGCCAGCATTCGATTAACACCTAACGAAAAATATTCAATTGGTACAGATACAGAGTTAACACATTCTAATATTAGAAAATTAGGGGTTTCAGAAAAGTTCTCGATTACCGACAGAAACACTTTTAAAGGCGCAGAATTATTTAAGTTTTCTTTTACAGGTTCATTTTTTAACACTTCTACTCAACTTGGCAATTCGGATGGTTTTTTTAACGCCTGGGAAGTTGGAGTTGATGCTTCACTAGAAATTCCTCGGTTTTTTGCTCCTTTTGGGTTAAACAGATTGGTTTCAAAAAAAATGTCTCCTAAAACAATTATTTCTGTCGGAACAGGAATTCAAAAAAATATAGGACTCGACAAGCAAACGGTTACTGCCATTGTAGATTACAAATGGTATTTTAACAAACGAAAATCAATCAACTTAGAATTATTTAATATTCAATATATTAGAAATTTAAATACTAGTGAATACTTTAATATTTACGATTCTGAATTTGAAAAACTGAAACCAATAGCAAATACTTACAATCCAAATTTTGTGTTATCAAAGCAAAACGCAGTTAGTTTTATGAATACAGTTAATTCTGATTCAAATTTCCAAGCAAATAATCCTATAGAATATAATAATAATGGTAATGTAAATAATCGGTACAATATTATTACATCTAACTTTATTATACCTACAATTGCCTATACTTATACATATAATAACCAAACAACTTACAAAGATAATAACTTCTCTTTTTTCAAAGTTAGAATTGCAAATTCTGGTAATTTTGTTTCTTTATTAAGCAATCAAACAAATACAAATGGTGTAAAAACTATTGCAGATACACCGGTTGCTCAATATTTTAAAACTGATGTTGAATATAAAAAATTCTGGAATGTTTCTAGGAACTCTGTGTTAGGATTTAGATCATTTTTGGGTGTCATTTTAACGTATGGAAAATCTGGAATTCCATTCACAAAAAGCTATTTTGCTGGTGGATCAAATGATATTAGAGCTTGGAAAACGTATGAACTTGGCCCTGGGTCAACAGCCCCAGGATTAGAATATAATGTTGGTAGTTTTAAATTTTTAACCAGTTTAGAATACAGATTTGATTTAATCAGCAATTTAAAAGGTGCTTTATTTATTGATGCAGGTAATATTTGGGAATTAGCAGATTCTAGGTTTGTTGCTTCTAAAGCAAAATTGAATAGCCTAGAAGCATTAAAACAAATAGCTGTTGGATCTGGTTTTGGAGCTAGATACGACTTTAATTTTTTAGTCCTACGCTTAGATGTTGGTTTTAAAACTCATGAGCCATATTTATCCGGCAACAAATGGTTTAATAATTTTAATTTTAATAGAGCTGTTTACAATATAGGAATCAATTATCCTTTTTAAATTAATATTTAGACGATAACGTTTTCGTTATTTTCTCATATTTATAGAAAAAAACTCAATCCATTTATTCAAAAATTGACTATTTTTGATTCAATTATTTTTAGATTTTAAATAACACAACATGAGTCATTCAATAAAACCAGGAGTTGCAACAGGTGATGCTATTCAAGAAATTTTTAAACTAGCAAAAGCCAAAAAATTTGCATTACCAGCTATAAATGTAGTTGGTTCTAACTCCGTAAATGCGGTATTAGAAACAGCAAAAGAATTAAATTCCCCTGTAATTATTCAGTTTTCAAATGGTGGAGCAATATTTAATGCAGGAAAAGGATTATCAAACGAAAATGAAAGAGCTGCTATTGCAGGTGCTGTTGCAGGTGCAAAACATATTCATTTGATGGCAGAATTATATGGTATTCCTGTAATATTACATACAGATCATGCAGCAAAAAAATTATTGCCTTGGATCGATGGATTGTTAGATGCAAGTGAAAAACATTTTGCAGAAACAGGTAAACCTCTTTATAGTTCTCACATGATAGATTTATCTGAAGAACCAATTGAAGAAAATATTGAAATCTGTAAAAAATATTTAACTCGTATGAGTAAAATAGGAATAACTTTAGAAATTGAACTAGGAATAACTGGTGGTGAAGAAGATGGGGTTGACAATTCTGACGTAGATGTTTCTAAATTATATACACAACCTCAAGAAGTTGCATATGCCTATGAAGAACTTATGAAGGTAAGCCCCAGATTTACAATTGCAGCTGCATTTGGAAATGTACATGGAGTTTATAAACCAGGAAATGTAAAACTAACTCCAAAAATATTAAAGAACTCTCAAGAGTATATTTCAAAAAAATACAATGTGGATCACAATTCGATAGATTTTGTTTTCCATGGCGGATCAGGTTCTACCGTTGAAGAAATTAGAGAAGCTATCGATTACGGAGTAATCAAAATGAATATTGATACCGATTTACAATTTGCTTTTACAGAAGGAACTAGAGATTATATTCTCGCAAAACAAGATTATTTACAAACACAAATTGGTAATCCAGAAGGAAATGAATTACCAAATAAAAAATATTACGATCCTAGAAAATGGCTTCGTGAAGGAGAAATTACATTTAAAAATCGTTTAAAAATCGCTTTTGAAGATTTAAACAATGTAAATACACTTGCATAATCTCAATTAGATACCTTATTTTAGCCGATTATACACAATAAGAATTTAAAACGACTATCAATGGCTTGGTTTAAAAGAAAAGAAAAAGGAATACATACTGCTACTGAAGATAAAAAAGACATTCCTATTGGATTGTGGTATAAAACCCCAAGCGGTAAAATTATTGATACTGAAGAATTAAAAAGAAACTTATATGTTAGTCCAGAAGATGGATATCATGTAAGAATTGGTAGTAAAGAATATTTCGAATTATTTTTTGATGATAATAAATTTAAAGAATTAGATGCTAAACTTTCTTCTGTAGATTCTTTAAAATTTGAAGACACTAAGAAGTATCTAGATAGAATAAAAGAAGCTCAAGAAAAAACCAAGTTAAAAGATGCTGTAAGAACAGCGGTTGGAAAATCTTTAGGAAAAGACTTAGTCATTGCTGCAATGGATTTTACATTTATTGGAGGATCAATGGGTTCTGTAGTTGGAGAAAAAATTGCAAGAGCAATTAACTATTCAATAGAGCATAAAATTCCTTTTTTAATGATTTCAAAATCTGGAGGTGCTCGTATGCAAGAAGCTTCACTGTCTTTAATGCAATTAGTAAAAACATCGGCAAAACTGGCTCAATTAGCAGAAATTAAAATTCCATATATTTCATTATGTACAGACCCAACAACTGGGGGTACAACAGCTTCTTACGCAATGTTAGGTGATATTAATATAGCAGAACCAAATGCTTTAATTGGGTTTGCTGGACCAAGAGTTGTAAAAGA